>JAKQEI010000172.1 GCA_029573495.1 Bacteroidota bacterium
CTTGGTCCAGTACAGGGAATGACATACCCAACTCCTTCATTACGTTACCGGCGCGAGTGGAGCACGCCTTATGTTTACAGTATTTGCAGTGGGGTCCCGAGACCAGTGGCGCATCGGGTGCATCGGTCGCAGCACCCCCGACCACGTACTTCCCGATCTTGCCCATCATCTCCTGCACCGTGACGACATGAGATGTGATCGGTTGACCCCCTCGCAGTGCCATCTTGGGCTGGATGATCGTCATGCGCACCCGTTTGAACGGGTACTCCCCATTGACCGGCAACTTGTACCCGGCCAGCACGCCCAGAGCATACAACTCCAACTGCGGGTTGTCCTGTGCCGTGACCTCGTTCATCCCGTCCTTGTAGTCGATGACTTCAAGTTCCTCGGGGGTCACGATGGTCATGTCACAGGTGCCGTCCATGTCGGTGCGCCCGATCAGGTGAGCCGGTGACACGCGGCGCTCGGGGACCACGGTGCCCAGAGGCCCGACCCGAGAGCGCACGTATACCAGTGCCAACTCGACCCGCTCGGCACGGCCACGGTCGATCACGAACTCACCCTCGTGGTCCTTGAGCTTGACCCCGACCATCGAGAGCGGACTGCCCATGCCACCCTTGATGCAGTGCTCCAACAGCGTGTGGCTGTGGGTCCCGTCGATCGCACCCGGGCCGCTCGGGGGCTCGGGGTACGCCGCCTCCTCGCGGATCGACCCCGGACACGCGAGGTAGCGGTACGCCTTGCTGGGGCTGCGGGTCTGGTGGGTGGTGGTCACATCACCCCCGCTTCAGAGCCTCGACACCCTGATACAGGGAGCCGTAGTGCTCAGGCTTCACGTCGTTGATGTTGTTGTACCCGAGTTGAGTCAGGACACCCTGGATCTGGGCGCCCTTGGTCGGACCCATCTCCTTGTAGGCACCCATGACGTAGGCGATCAGGCCGGCGCCATCGGTGAATGGGGCACCTTGCACCGCGGCAGCAGGCGCGGGAGCCTGTGCCTGCAATCCGAAGTTGGGGAGCGTGGGCATCGTGGGTGCGGGTGCAGCGGCAGTCTGCGGCGCGAACTGCTGGGTCACAGGTGCCGCTGCTTGCGGTACGATGGGTGCCCCGGCCCGCTGGTTCAGGGCTGCGGTGAGTGCGTTGACCGCTGTGGTCAGATCACTGATGGTTTTTTCAATTGACATGATGAAGACTCCGTTTGGTTGGACTTGGGATTACAGTGAGGCGATCCTCGATGAACGCTTCAACGATTTCACGCAGGAGATCACTCGGCTTGCCGTAGTCCTTCGCCTTACGATGAAATTTCTTGTGGACCTGTGCCGTGACCCGTGTGGCCAGAAACTTGTCCAGATTCGGTTTGCTTGACATTAAATTCTCCGATGACTTGACGCCACTGTAGCACATGGTTTACCATCGTGCAACAACTTCTGGAGAATTTATGCAAACTTTTTTTCTCATCATCGGATCGTGGATCGCCATCGCCCTGACCGTGTGTGCCTGGTTCCTGTACCTGATGGTCACCACACCAGTTGACCGCGATGAGGATGGTGAGGAGGCCGAACTGCGGGTCAGGAACTCGATGAGGGGGACGCTGTGAAAAAAGAACCCCGCATCGAGTGCGGGGCAACCGGGGGTCCGGGCCCGGGGGAAAAGCAACTGCGATGGACAGGCACATGATATGACACAACCCACTGTATCGCAACATCCTGCCTCCATGGACAGCTACATCCGACACGGTTGGTCCCTGGTGCCCATCCCACCTGGAACCAAAGGACCTGGCCATCGAGGATGGAACCTGCGCACCAGTGCCCTGAGTCTGGAGTCCACGCTGCCACCGGGCTATGGCATCGGCCTGGCGCACGCCTACTCTGGCACCATGGCCCTGGACATCGACTCATGGGACCGGGCTGCGTTCGAGTTGATGCTGCGCGGCATCAACCTGCAGGCCCTGTACGACGCCCCAGACGCCGTGGTCATTGACTCTGGGCGTCAGGGCCATGGGAAGCTCCTGTACGCCATGCCTATGGGGCTCGCGCTGCCATCCAAGAAGGTCAGCATCGACGGCACCACGATCTATGAGTTGCGCTGCGCCACCTCGAACGGGCTCACGGTTCAGGAAGTCCTG
>JAKQEI010000184.1 GCA_029573495.1 Bacteroidota bacterium
CCGCTTAATGTTCCTCCAGACCGTTCTGCTGTTCTGTTGTTCGAATGCAATTGCCCAAACGCCTTCTGATAGTACGTACGGGGCATGGAGCGTTGACCAGCTTCCGGTCGTCCAGTTGAATGGACAGGATCGTTCAATAGATGACCACCTTCGGTCGATCATGAGATGGGATTCATCCATGGTCGAAGGGGTAAATGTCAAACTGATGTTCGTGGTTGATAGCAATGGCGACGTTTGTTGCATTGACCTGATGGAGACGCCTAGCTCCTGCCCAACATGTACTGCGGAATTGGTAACTCGACTGAGTTGTATCTCGGATATCAAGCCTGCAACTATGAATGGGCATCCCGTTAGAGTCCAGCTGCCAATGGTCTTCAGGTTTCAGATAGAAAGAGACTAGACCCACGCAGGCTCTAGTGTTGCACCGTCGATGAGGACTTGGTTCCTTGTCGGGGATAGATCACTGAAGAGAACTGAGCCTGGCCGTGGGTGAACCAACCGTCGCAGGTAGGGAACAAGCCCTATGAGACCTATCGGTACCCACGGTCATCTCAGGTCTTAGGCTCGGATAGAATTCCAGGCGTGAGGGCCTATTAGAGTCATGGAGCATCGGACCTGTCGCTCAGCCTCTCCAGCGATCATTTGAGCAACCCAAAAGTAACTGGACATGGAACACTGGATCGGCATTGATGTGAGCAGCGCGACCTTGGACTTCGCACTGCTGGATGGGAAGGGAACCCACTTGGAGAGCGCCCAGGTGGATAACGACCGCAAGGCGGTGATGAAGCTGATGAGCGTTTGGCACAAGCGGTACGGGGTAAGGCACGAGCAGAGCCTGATCTGTATGGAAGCCACTGGGCACTATACCCTGATGCTCTTGCATCTGGTGGTGGACCAGCACTGGCATGCTTGGTTGGCCCACCCCAACGACATCCAGCAGAGCATGGGCATCAAGCGCGTGAAGAACGACAAGGTGGACGCCTTGCGCATCGCGCACTACGCGCGCACCTTCCATGAGAAAGCCAGATTGTTCACCGCGCAGAACCTGAAGCTCGACCGCCTCAAGCATTTGATCACGCGCCGCAACCACCTGGTGCGCAGCCGGGCCAGGCACAGGACCCACATCACGGACCTGAACCGCTACATGGACCGGCAAGTACAAATGGAGTTCAATCGCATGGACAAGCGGCAGATCAAGCTCGATGACCAGCTCGTAGCCCATGTGGACGCCTTGATCCTCGCGGAGATCAGGGCCGACACGCAGACCGAGCGGCAATATGATCTGTTGCGCACCATACCCGGCGTTGGCCCGCAGCTCGCAGCATACTTGGTGGCCTTCACCGATGGCTTCGCGCGCTTCAATACCCCGCGCCAGCTCTCGTGCCATGCCGGTGTAGCGCCCTTCGAGCGCAGCTCAGGCAGCAGCGTGCGCGGACGCACCCAAGTGTCGCATCAAGCGGACAAATCCCTCAAGACCTTATTGCACATGTCCGCCCTGGTGAGTGTGCGCGAACCCGGCGAGCTGCGCCAGTATTACGAGCGTAAGCGCGCCGAGGGCAAGAAGCCCATCCTGGTGGTCAATGCAGTACGCAACAAGCTCGTGCATCGGATCTGCGCGGTGATCAGGAACGATAAGCCTTACGAACTGCGCCAGGTCGCCACGATCTGATCGAATACCTGCAACTTCGCTCGTCACGCTCAAACGGAAGCGGGCTCTGCTGGAGAGCAACCCGCCAGGGATAAGCGCGATGAATGACGGGCATATACATGTGTCGGGGGCAACTCGCCCCTGGCACATGCCTGGAGTTCCTCATGCCTGAAAATAAACTCCACGAATCCTTTGCAATTGACATAGAATAGGTGTCCTTTCCAAACCTCCGCAGCGGTTTGTCCGCGCCATTTGGCGAACGACTTGCGCCCCCGCGATCTGAAGAATACCTCGCCTGTCTGAGAAGCTGTGCCCAACCTGCCCTGGTTATCCGGGCGATCGAACGATAGTATAAGGTAGTATACGAAGGGTGGTCGCGGAAGGTTGTGGGCAGCAGCGCAAGTTCCTGAACAGGAAGGGCTTCCAGGCGATGGGGCAAGCCATTTTCCCCAAGGGGAATGTCGCTTACGCGAACGGGAATGTCATTTTCCCCAACGGGAATGTCACGTACTCGCACGGGAAAGTCATTTTCCCCAACGGGAATGTCGCGTACCCGCACGGGAAAGCCATTTTCCCCAACGGGAATGTCACGTACCCGCACGGGAAAGTCATTTTCCCCAACGGGAATGTCACGTACCCGCACGGGAAAGTCATTTTCCCCAACGGGAATATCGCTTTCCCCGACGGGAAGATCATCTTCCCCAAGGGAAAAAATGATCCGCACCATAGCCTCTGCACAAGTTAGGGTTCATGAGACCGCCGTGGCTTGAGCCAGCAGCCCGCCATTAACGAGACTTAACGCTACCCGGTCCAACCCTGGCCCGCACTTCCTTCGTCCCAAGGGGCATGGAACACACCGGACCCATGCCCAGTACTTTCGCCGCCATGTATAGGAATCCCTGTCTTGCCGCGCTGTTCGGCCTCGTCCTTCCGGCCATCGCCCAGGCGCAGGATGCACCCAAGCGGCAGATCGAAGCCACCATAGCCGGCGCTGGCAAGGACACCATCTACCTGGCCAACTACTACGGCAGCAAACTGTACTACGCCGACACCGCCATTGCCGATGCCCGGGGCAAGGCCGTATTCCACAGCCTCAAGGGCTACGCAGCCGGTCTATATGCGATCGTGGCCCCTGGGCCCAGGTTCTTCCAAGTGCTGGTGAACGAACCCATGATCAAGCTGGCGACCGACACCACCGACCTGCTGAAGCACCTGGAGGTGAAGGTGAGCAAGGAGAACCAGGTCTACCTGGACTACATCCGCTACCTCGACGACCGGAAGAAGGAGCGCGACCAGCTGCGCACGCAAATGGACAAGCAGCAGGACGCGCCCGGCCGCAATGGCTTCAAACCGCAGCTGGAGGACCTGGACACAGCCGTGAAGGCCTACCAGAACGAGCTCATCGCCAACAACCCCGGAACCCTGGTAGCTGCCATGGTGAAGATGAGCATGGCCGTGGAGCTTCCCGAGATCCGCAAGGCCGATGGCAGCTTGGACAGCGCGGCCCAGTACTACCAATACCGCGCGCACTACTGGGACAATGTGGACCTCACCGACGAGCGCATCGTGCGCCTACCCGACTTCGCGAATAAGTTCGATGAGTACATCGGCCGCACCGTGCCGCAGGTGCCGGACACTATCAACGCCCTGGCCGATGCCTTGATCGGCCGTACCGATGGCAGGAACGAGGTGTTCAAGTACATGGTGAACACCATCACCCACAAGTACGAGACCAGCGACATCATGGGCATGGACGCGGTGTTCGTACACATGGCCCTCACCTACTTCTGTCCCAACGGCGCCACACCCGGCCGCGTGGACTGGATGCCCGCGGACAAGCTGGAGAAGCTGTGCGAACGCGCCCACAAGCAGGCCCCGCTCGTGCTGGGCAGAAAGGCCCCCTACCTCTGCCTCACCGACACCACCGAAGAGCAGTGGATCAACTTCTACGACCTTCCGCAGGAGTACGTGGCCATCATCTTCTGGGACCCGCACTGCGGCGTTTGCAAGAAAGAGCTGCCCGAATGGGCCAGGGTGTACAAGGAGAAGATGAAGGCGCTGGACATCGAAGTGTATTGTGTGGCCAAAGCCGTGGACAGCACCTTGATGAAGGATTGGAAGGCCTTCATCCGGGAGCACGATCTGGACTGGGTGAACGTGGGCCTTACCCAGCACGTGTTCCAGGAGGCGAAGAAGGATCCGCGCAAGTACATCCCGAAGCTCACCACCATCGAGAGCCTCAACTACGCCGATACCTACGATGTCTACTCCACGCCCAAGATCTTCCTCGTGGATGGCGAGCGCAGGTTCCGTGGCAAGCAGCTAAGTCCCGAACAGGTGGTGGACCTGGTGACGAGATCGAAGGAGCGGAAGCCCAAGGAATAGTCCCCCGCTCGCGGTTCCGTGGTTCTCTGGGCCTGCGCAGGGTGCTCCTCCCACACGTCCGCATCGGTCCGCACATCCAGCTGGCGAACGAGCCTGTGGCTTGCACCGGCCTTCCCATACCAGCTGATAGCTTCGCCTTATGTCGCGGCCCCGCTTCCTGCTCCTGATCGGCGCGTTCCATCTCCTCTTCGGGGCCTTCTTCTTGCTGTTCACTGGTGCTGCGGTGCATCTCTTCATCGAGACACCCGGAGCGGCCGCGCTGGTGATCGTGAAAGGTCTCAGCGGCATCTGCTTCGCCTTCGGCTTGATGAACCTGATGGCGCGCAACAGTCCCGATGGCCCCGCGCTTAGGGCGGTGCTGGTGGGTACGCTGTTCTACCTGCTCTTCACCACGGGCTGCGATGTGTACTGGATACGCACAGGGGTCTTGAAGCCCTTGGCCTGGGCCTCCGTTGCTTTGCGGCTGGTCTTCGCGGCGGGGTATGTGTACCAGCTGGTGGTGAGGGAGCGGCGAGTTTAGTAGCAGCGTGTGACAAGCATAGTCAGGTCCATACTTCGGTCAGAAATGCAGCCCTCGTCACGCGAGACTACCCACACTAATGCGATACCACAGCATTTCCTGGCTCCGGTCAGTAGATGCGCACCTTCTTTCGAAGGACTACAACTTCCATCCTCGCTACCTTCAACGGCAGATCGATGAGCACACTTTCGTATTCCATCTTGATCCCGTCTCTGCTGTTCGCAGGATGCAGTCCGGAACCGCCCAAGGTCTCAGACGACCCTTATGCCGTAGCCTTCTCGGTGGAGCCCATCGGCACGCCAGGTGAAGACACATTGCGTTTAATGGCTGTATGGGAGGGAGAAGGAGAACGCACGCAGTTCGACCTTGTATTGACAACTCCTGATCCACAAGAAGGCCAACCATTCGCATTCGGGAAAGGCTGGATGATCGCCCGTCCGCCCTCACAAGCGCACCAATTCCTTGCTCGGCTGGCCGCGGCACATGGTGTTGATGGTCGATACGGCAAGCTGGCTGCCACTGACACGCTGCCCATGACGGTCGGGATACTGGGGAGGAACCTTAGTCGCGGACACTCGGTCCAACCGACCATCGCCGGGGTCTACTCGAGTGATCCGCCCGGACCATGGCTCAGCACAAAACTGTTCCTCGATGAAAGCTCCGAAAGCGGAGCCCTTGAGCTATTTCTGAACATCAATCTTGAAGAGCGGAAAGCGGAATTCTCTGTGAAGGACCCCGCATACGGACCAAGCCTCTTAACGGTTTTGGCGACGGTACTGGAGTCTGATCAGTAGCTGAGGCTTCCATCGTAACCGCCAATGCCGTGCGGGTCGGTGATCGCCTTTCGTACACCGACGAACTCACCCCCTCCCCGTCCTGCAATACGCCTCCGACTCCTCCACCGGCCTCAAGGCCTCCATATCCACATCGTTGAAGCTGCGGCTGGCGCCCCAGTTGAAGATGCGCTCGAAGAAGGCCAGCGCCTTCTTGTTCTTGATGCGTTCATAGAAGTACACCTCGTGCTCCTTCTCGCGGATGCCCATGTCATACAGCATGCCGTCATGCGCGGTCACCCCCAGCTCATGGAAGTAGTGGATCATCCGGAAGTACTCACAGACGTTGCCGCTCTCCAGCCGCCCGGCGAAGTAGTAGGGCATGAACCAGCCCAGGACATGGCAGGCGGCCGAGATCGTCTTTCCGATGAGATGGAAGCGTACTTCGTAGTAGCGGGAAACGGGCACGCCGTAGAGGTCCATCAGCGCACGCACTTCACGCCGGTGCTCCCATTCGTCCAGTTCGATGCGATGGATGGCGGCCTTCTCCTCCACCTTCTGCACCGAGGCAGCTTGGCCCTGGTAGGCGAAGGCGGCCGCCTTCTCCGCGGAGTAGGCCTGCTGCATGAGCCGCGCCAAGCGCTTGTGCGCCCGCACCCGGGCCGCGATGTCCATGCCGCAAGGTTACGGCGGAGGGCGGAACAGGAGCTTGGGACGAATGGAATGGAGACACGGATCCCTACACGATCGGAATAGCGCGGCTATTTCGGCA
>JAKQEI010000187.1 GCA_029573495.1 Bacteroidota bacterium
TACACACGGACAAGCTGCGCCAGGATCCGTTCGAGCCACCCTGCGATCCGAAGGGAAGTGAGCCGGCCTGGCTTGGTCGAAGACCGGGAGCAGGTGACGGACGGACATGGACCGGAAGGAGCAGGTCCGACAGGACGACCCGTTCGGAATTGAAATTCCGTCAGTGATGGCAGAAAAAATTTCAGTCGGATGGTCGGTGATGGCAGGAAGAGCTGGCTGGCACGGCCGTTGGAGACGGACCCGCGGGAACATTAAAACCATATACACCCATGACCCTCGTGAAATACAGTTCGCCTGTGGCCGCAGCGTCACCGGTGGACCGCCTGGCCAGCGAGATCTTCGGCCAAAGCATCGGTCGCCTGTTCGGCAGTGATGGTCTGATGGACCATGCACCGCGCGTGAACATCGTGGAGACCAAGGACGACTTCCGCGTGGAGGTGCAGGCTCCTGGCTTCGACAAGAAGGACCTGAAGGTGGAGATGGTGGATGACGTGCTCACCATCCGCGGGGAGCATACCGAGGAGTCCACGAGCACGGAGGAGGTCCGGTGGACCCGCCGCGAGTTCGGCCGCTCCAGCTTCGAGCGCAGCTTCACCCTGCCCAAGCAAGTGCAGGCCGAAGGGATCAAGGCGGAGTACGTGAACGGCGTGCTGCAGCTCACGATCCCCAAGAGCGAGGAGGCGAAACCGAAGATGCGGACCATCAGCATCCGCTGAGCACGAACCCGGAACAGGCCAGGGGTGTCCGCAACGGGCGGGCACCCTTGCCCTGTGCCCTCAACACCCCGAAGTCATGATCACTTACGCATGGAACAGGGCGTCGGTAACGGTCGTGGCCTGTGCTTTCGCCCTGCTGGCCTGCAATGGTCAGCGAACATCGCCCACGCCGATGGGTGCGCCGGACGCCGCCCACCTGCCACTGGCAGCGGACACCCCGCATGTGGAGGTGCGCGTGGACAAGGAGTACGATGAAGCCGGCAACCTCCTCCGGTTCGACAGCAGCTATGTGAGCATCTGGTCCGGCGATCCCACCGGGCAACTGGCACCGGACAGCTTGCTGGGTGGAAGCTTCCATCCCTTCCTCCACGGCTCCTTCCCCGGCTTCGAGGACCTTCTTCCGCCCATGTTCATGGATACATTGAGCCAGCCGGGACTTCGCGATCCGTTCGAATGGCACCGGCGACAGATGGAGCGGATGATGCGCGACATGGAACAGATGCGCGGCATCTGGTACCGCGATCGGGTGCAGCCGCCGGTCCACGACCGATCGAGCAGGACGATCTAGGGTCCAGTGGCCTTCACGATCGCCCGTGCATTGGTTCGCGCGTGCAGCTCGGAAGGGCGAACGCCAGGCCGATCGGCTGGACAGGTGCGATACCGGACCGGACGGTTCACCGGGATCGTACGATATTCGCGTTCATGGGCGCAACGTTGAACTGGAAGAAAGGCCGTGGCACGCTCGGGCCGCTGGCCCCCTTGCTGGGCGCATGGGTGGCCACGGCGGACAGCCCCATGGGCAAGGTGATCTGCGAGCGCAGGTTCGAGACGGTGCTGGGCGGGAAGTACGTGCAGCTCACCTGTACCTGGCGCTTCGCCAAGAGCACCTATGAAGAGGTGGCCCTCTTCGGCGCGGCGGACGGTACCCTGGCCTTCTGGTCCTACACCTCGGATGGCAAGCGCTCCAATGGCGTGCGCACCAGCGCGCCGGACATCCACCCCGATGCGTTGTGCTTCGAGGCGGAGATGCCGGCCGGCGTGGCCCGACAGGTGTACTGGCCCAATGAGCTGGGCGGTTTCGACTGGGTGGTGGAGTCGAGGACGAAGAAGGGCTGGAACCGCTTCGTGCTGCACCGGTATGCAGCGGTGGAGTGATCGAGGTCGCCGCCGATCCGGTCAAGGTTGGATCCTGAATTCGAACCACGGATGGACTCGGATGCACACGGATCAGTGCACGGTGAGACGGTCCTATCCTTGATTACCGGTGGTTCAATTTCCTACGGACACGACTCCAGTCTTGCGGCGCATTTCGACCAGCCTCTTGCGTAGGTCATGAGAAATGGTGAACACATCCGGCTCACCTCATCCGCATGCCCGCCCACCATTCCACCGCCCCCAGCGCGGCGATCAACCCTTGCAACCAGAAGCGATCGGTGAGCAGTAGTTGCACGCCGATCCACCCGAGGGTGATGAGGCCGAGCAACTGCGCAACGCGTGCGGCATG
>JAKQEI010000189.1 GCA_029573495.1 Bacteroidota bacterium
GATGCCGAAGGCTACCTGCTCGTAGGCACCGCCATGCACGGGGTACACCGCTTGCGCAGCGGTCGGTCCGAGGCGTTCTGGACCACCGCTGACCTTGGCACCCAGCGTGTGAACGCCCTGCAGCGGATGTCCGATGGGAGCCTGTTGATCGCAACGGCGACAGGCCTTGTGCACCACACCCGACAGGGGGCTGCGACCAGTCTTCCAAACCGTTCGGTGCAGGCGGTCCTTATAGGCGCGGACAGTGTCTGGTGCGCGACCGACTCAGGCTTGTTCGTAGCGCCCGTGACGGCGGTGCATGCGCTCACCCTCCAGCCCTCCGTCCCACGGATCACCATCAACGCGCTGGCCCGTGACTCGCAGGACAACCTGTGGATGGGCACGGAGGATCATGGATTGATGCGGCTGCGATCCGGGCGGGTCGACACCTACGACCGCGCTGCCGGGCTGCAAAGCGTGGCCGTGGGATCGATCGTGCTCGATGCCTACGAGAACCTCTGGCTCGGCACCCAGCAGGGCATCCATCAGGTGGAGCTCGACGTGTTGCAGGAGCAGGTGATCGGCATCCGCGCCTACGGACCGGAGGACGGCTTCATCGGGGTGCAGAGCATGCACAACGCCGTGATGCTGGACGCCGACAGCACCCTATGGTTCGGTGGCGTGCGTGGCGCCATACGCTACGATGCGCGCAAGGTGGTGGAGGACACCCAGGAACCGCTCATCCATCTGACCGACCTGCAGCTCTTCTACGAACGTCCGGATTGGTCGCCTTGGTGCGATGGAATGCGGCGCGATGGGTTCCCGGACGACCTGGAACTGCCTTACAACAAGAACCACCTCACCTTCACCTTCACCGGCATCTCCCTGGCCTACCCGGAAAAGGTGCGTTACCGCTGGATCCTGGAAGGCTACGATCCGGATTGGTCACCGATCACGGCCACCCAGCGCGTCACCTACAGCAACATCCCACCGGGCGAATACACCTTCAAGGTAATGGCGCGCAATGCCAGCGGCATCTGGAACGAACAGCCCGTGCGTTACAGCTTCTCCATCGCTCCGCCGTTCTGGCGTACCACCTCCTTCCTGGCCGGCGGCGGGGTCACCCTGCTGCTCGGGTTCGCCGGATTCATCCGCCTGCGCGAGCGCAACCAACGACGGGAAAGGGACCGGCTGGAGCGGATGGTGAAGATCAGGACGAGCCAGCTCGCGGAGGAGAAGGAACGCAGCGAGGACCTGCTGCTGAACATCCTGCCGGCCTCCACCGCCGAGGAGCTCAAGCTGAAGGGTAGTGCCGAAGCGCATCGCTACGAGAGTTGCACGGTCCTCTTCAGCGACTTCAAGGGCTTCACAGGCTTCAGCAGCCTGATGGACAGCGACACCTTGGTGCGCGAACTGGACCATTACTTCCGCCTGTTCGACGAGCTATGCGATGAGCATGGCCTGGAGAAGATCAAGACCATCGGCGATGCGTACATGTGCGCGGCCGGCATCCCGGAACCGAAGGCGACCCATGCGCGCGACGCGGTGCTCATGGGCCTGGGCATGATCGCGGCGGTGGAGCGCAGCAATGCGGAGCGTCGGGAGCGTGGCATGGCGGAATGGCCTGTGCGCATAGGCATCCACAGCGGTCCGGTGGTGGCGGGTGTGGTGGGCCGCAAAAAGTTCGCCTATGACATCTGGGGCGATACGGTGAACCTCGCCAGCCGCATGGAATCGGCCGGTGAGGCGGGCCGGCTCAACATCAGTGGCGCCACCTACGCCCAAGTGATGGACCTGGTGAACGTGGTCCCCCGTGGCCCGATCAAGGTGAAGGGCAAGGGGGAGCTGCACATGTACTTCGTGACCGGCTTGAAGGAACACTGATCACCCCGCTCCGCACGGGTCGATCACATCCACTTCACCAGCCACTGCTGGAACTCCTGCTTGAGTTCCCGGTAAAGCTTCTCGAAGGTCTGGTAGCGGTCGCGTAGCTCGGTGTGGTCCTTGAAGTAGCGGTGCTCGATGGCCACCGGATGGTCCTTCATCTCCTTCTCCAGTACGTTCTCCTCCTGCTTGATGTCGTGGCGCAATTCATCGATCACCTCACGCTCGCGGATGAACTGGTTCTGGAAATGCTCCACCTCGGCCATGACCTCGGGCTTGTTGTTGCGGCGGACGATGTCCTCCAGGCGATGTTCCAGGATGCTGATGTCCTCCTTGTAGAAGGACAGGGCATTGAGCCATTCGCGTTGATCATGATGAAGGTCGCCGATGTAGGCGCGGGCAGGTGCGGTCGCGGTGCTCATGGTGCAGGGTTGGTTCGCGGTGGATGAACGTGATGTTGAAGTTCGCAAAAAGAGGCTGAATGTCCCGGCATCCGAATGACGATCGTCATGCTTCCTGAGCACGACAGGCCCGGCAATGTGAAAAGCATGTTAATAAGTCACGACAAGGGCAACCAGACCTATAGGGGGTCCGTCTTGCCATTGAACAAACGAACGATCATGGACTCCCTCATGCGCCGCATCCCCTCCCACTGGTTGGTGGTCGGCTTATACGTAGCGCTGGTCGCCTTCGCGGTGATCGCCTTCCGGAACCCGGTCTAACCGCGGCAGCAGCCGTTCTCATCAGCGGCATCCCCTCGTGTGTGCTGGTGAAAGGTCTTTGTATTCCAGTTGTCGATCTCGCAGTGCTGGCTTCAACGGATCCCTGGGAATGCCGTTGGGGCAATGAAGTCAGGGCCTTACACTACTTCGCTGAGAGGTACTGAGCGGTCAGCGCCAGCTACCGTGGACCCACGTTCTTCGTCGTAGGTGCATCGCCCCACCCGGACGCTTGTCCGATATGACCCTATCCGACTATTCGGCGATGCTATTTTGCCGTTCGTCGTGTGGATCCATAGATTTAATGGCAAATCTGGCATCGCAGATGCATAACCTGGTCACGCGACGTTCACTGATCATCGCCGTTTCCTCTGGTCTCATTTCAGCCATACCTGGGAAGGTATGTGGACAAGAATTGGATGTTGCGCTGCACGCGACCACTACAGGTGAATACGAGATCGGCATACGCGCCACGGAAGAGGCTACCGTGGGAGGGCTGGTTAATATGACAATGACCGTGCGCTGGGAGGCCGCCGCTGGTGGAACGATCGAAGAGAGCTCCTTGCTTTCCTACTGCCCATCCTTTCGTCCGTTCGAGAACGGAGAAGGCGTGGTCACCTACGGGAACTACAATTATTACACGATCCTATTCGAATCGAACATACCGGTGCCTTCAGGCTGTGTCCTTTCCACCGAGGAGCGCATCATCGCTAGCTTCCAGATCACCGGCCTGGATGGATGCTGGAACGTGGATGTCGCGGATGACTACTACGTCCAAACCAACAATAAGGATTATTTCATATCAGTGGGTGGATCCCCCTACACGGGATCGATCACTTCTTCGCCCATTCCTGGCGGCGATTGTCCGCCTTGCGTGGCACCAGAACTAGGGGCCTTGGGCAGCAGTGGTCTGAGCACGTGTTCCGGTCCCCTCGAACTATGGGTGGACGCATCAGGCACGGCATTGCTCTACACCTGGGAGGGACCTACTGGACAATTGCCTATGGGAACGCAGTACTTGACACCCGATTCGATACACATTCCGAACGCCTTAGCAGGCATCTATACGGTGGTCCTGGACAACCTCTGCGGTTCGGTAAGCGCCAGTATCACGGTAAGCCCGGTGCCGTGTTCAGCTGCCCCGGAGATCACCGCGATCAGTGGATCGCTCGTCAACCAAGTGGACTGCAACGGGCAGGTTACGTTGAACGCCACGCTCGCGCAGACCGGACCCTGCGAAACATACCGCTGGATGCGCGCGGGGAGCCTGATCAGCGAAAGCCTGCAACCCGCACCCTTCTACGGCGCGTTCGGTGCCTACACCTTGATCGTCTACTCAGCCTGCGGCCGCGATACCGCAATGGTGCTGGTGGAAGATGAAGGGGCTTGTATGCCGCCCACGGTCGAGGGGATCACCTTGCTCACCGCACCCTGCGCATCGCCCACGCTGCAATTGCAGGCGTCGGTGGATCCGGGCAGTTCGTGCGTCTCCTACACATGGACCACGCCGACAGGACAGACCGTGACCGCCGGCACCACCGCGACGCTGCCCACGGCGTACGGCACCTACCAGTTCATCGCCACCAACAGCTGCGGAAGTGATACGGCCACCTTCGAGCAGGCGGTGGATCCGAACTGCGAAGCACCCGAGATCGTGGGGTGGATACATTCACCCTTTGACTGCATCGGTGATGCCGTCACCGTCAGCGCGCAATTCCGAGGGACCTGCGTGCAGGCGGTCCTGAGCTTACCCTCGGGCTTACAGGTGAATGTTCACGATAGCGTGCAAGTGTGGGCGCAAAGTGGCCAGTACATGTTGGTGGCCAGCAATGGCTGTGGAAGTGACACTGTTCACTTCACACTGCCCGTACCGAATTGCATACCGCCGCAGATCCTGAGCCAATGGGGAGATACGTTGCTTTGTGGGAACTTACAGTTGCTTCTACAACCCGTCGTGCAGGTCACGGGTTGCTACACCGTGGTTTGGACCGGTCCTCCTGGCTCGAACACCCCGGATGGCGCCCTCACCTGGACCGTGACAGATCCATTGAGTGGGAATTACACGCTCACGCTGACCAATGCCTGTGGCCAGGCGACAGCATCCCTTGATGTGCTAAGATTCAACACAACAAACCTTTTCCAGCAAGTCTGCGACAATAGTCCGATACTCGATATGCAAGCGCTGACCGGGATGGCAGGCGAGGGTATTTGGACACTGCAAGGGGTGCCCCATTCGTCCTTCTACGATCCTGCGATCGATAGCTCTGGGTACTATCACCTTATGGACCCAACCATACCCCTGGAGTGTCCCACGCATATCCTGCATGTTCACGAGCTTCCATATTTGAGCGCTGGAATATCTGACACCGCCTATGTCTGCAGCGTGGATGAACCGTTCGCGATGATCGATAGCCTGGGTGGATCACCCGATCCAGGAGGAATTTGGACCTTCGGATTGTTACCCGCACCGCACTCCCCGCTATTCGATCCAGCGGTGGACGGGACGAGGGTCTTTCGGTACTATCACGACGGACCACAATATCAATGCTCCAATGGCATGGCATCATTAATGGTGTTTGAAACGGAAGCCACGAGCTGGTACCTCGATGCCGATGCCGACGGCTTTGGCGATACGGCGGTAATGGTGCTCTCTTGCGACACTGTATCGGGTCATGTGGCGAACAACTCGGACGAATGTCCATTGGCCTACGGAACCATCGGTTCCCCGTGCGATGATGAGCTTTCATGGACGACCAACGATGTCCTCACGGCCGATTGCATCTGTGCCGGTGATCTGACCACGGATCTTCCGGGCACGGATGAGAAGTCCGCATTCCGCATCTGGCCCAACCCGAACAGTGCAGGCCATCTCTTCATGCGCATGGCACAGACGCTTCCCGGATCGACGGAGGTCACAATTCACAACATGATCGGTGAAGCAGTGGCCGTGTCAAGGTTGCGCAGTACGGTCGACGCCGGGACCTACTTGCTGGATGTGACGGATCTTGCTGCCGGACCTTACCAATTGGAGGTCAGGAACAGCACCACGCGTTCCAGCGCGCGCTTCATCATCACGCGTTGATCATCCCTTCCAAACGAACTTGGCGGGCTGTACCTCCCACGCCCTCCCGCTGTTATCCATCACCCGCACCGTGATGGTGAAGGGTGTGCCAGGTGGCAGGTTCGCCACCATGACCTTCATGCTTTCGGTGAGTGTCGCATACTTCGTCCGGTAGCCGGCGTCCTTGCCTTTGCAGTCCTTGATGCAGATGTGGAGGTCCACGATGTGGGCGCCCGCGACACAGCCGACAAGGGCCACTTCCTTGACCCGGTCCCATTCCACAGCGCTGATATCACCGGACCCTTTTCCGGCGATGCGGATGCTGGGTGGTCCGCCTGGGCCCAAGGCGAAGGCCGGATGAGGCCGGGCGCCAGTGGTCACCGGCAGCGGAGTGATGAACAGGTTCAGCGCGAGCAGGGTCGTTGAGAGGAGCATGGTCGTAGGCTTTACCATGCAATGCACGGTCGCTCATGGAGTAACGCTTCGCCGTGAGGGACCGATGGCGTCTTGGATCCACGATATTTGGTCAAACGCTTCCCAAATGAAAAGACTGTACACCCTTCTTGGAACGATCGGCCTGCTCCTCTCCGCATCCGGACAGGATGTGCAGAAGTGTTGCGGATCGAACAGCAGCACCTTTCTACTGGGCAGTACGAGCTATGCACGGCATACCCAGTGCCTCTCTGTGGAGAGGGCCTTCTTGCGTCGTCGAAGCAAGTTCAGCTCAACCCGCTGATCACGCCATTGGCATCGATGTTCATGCCCTCACTGGCGGGGGTCTCGGGCAAGCCGGGCATGCGCATGATGCTGCCGAGCATGGGCACCACGAAGCCCGCTCCGGCCGCGATCTCGATGTCCTTCACGGTGATCTCGAAACCCTCGGGCGCCGCACGACGGGTAGGGTCGTCGCTGAAGCTGTACTGCGTCTTGGCGATGCACACCGGGAGCTTCTCCAGGCCCAGGTTCTTGATCCGGCGCAGGGCGACCTGTGCATCCGGACCATACACCACACTGCCCGCGCGGTAGATCTCCTTCGCCACGCGCTCCACCTTCTGTTCAATGGTGAGGTCGAGGTCGTACAGCACCTTGAAGCGGCTTTCGCCACCATCGACCACGCGCAGCACGGCATTGGCCAGATCCGTCATGCCCGCCCCACCTTCTGCGAAGCCTCTCGCCACGACGGCTTCCGCTCCGCGCTCCTTGCAGTAGTCTTGGATCAAGGCGATCTCTTCCGCGGAATCCGTGGGGAAATGGTTGATCGCCACGACGGCCTTCACGCCGAACTTGGCCACGTTCTCGATGTGGCGACCCAGGTTGGCCAGGCCGGCCTTGACGCGTTCCATGGAAGGGTCGTTCCATTCGCCCTTCTCCGCGCCGCCGTGGTAGCGCAAGGCACGCACGGTGGCCACGATCACGGCGGCGCTGGGATCCAGACCCGCTGCGCGGCACTTGATGTCGAAGAACTTCTCGGCACCCAGATCGGCACCGAAGCCGGCTTCCGTCACCACGTAGTCGGCGAGGCTGAGGCCCATGCGCGTGGCGAGCACGCTGTTCACGCCCTGCGCGATGTTGGCGAAGGGACCACCGTGGATGATGGCCGGGTTCCCCTCAAGGGTCTGCACCAGGTTGGGCTTGATGGCGTCCTTCAGCAGCAGCGCCATGGCGCCTTCGGCCTTGAGGTCGCGTGCGTAGATGTACTTCTTCTCCGGGTTCCGGCTGTTGCCCACGAAGATGTTGCCCAAGCGCGTCTTGAGGTCCTCGTAACCGGTGGCGAGGCAAATGATGGCCATCACCTCGCTGGCCGCGGTGATGTTGAAGCCGTCCTGCCGGGGGATGCCGTTGCCGGTACCGCCGAGGCCGATCACGATATCGCGGAGGGCGCGGTCGTTCATGTCGATCACCCGCTTCCAGGCGATGGTGCGCGGATCGATCTGCAGGTTCTTCGTCTTGCTCTGCAGGTTGTTGTCGATCAAGGCCGCCAGCAGGTTGTTGGCCTTCTCGATGGCCGCGAAGTCTCCAGTGAAGTGCAGGTTGATGTCCTCCATGGGCACCACCTGGGCATAACCGCCACCAGCCGCACCGCCCTTCACGCCGAAGACCGGCCCAAGTGAAGGTTCGCGCAGCACCACGGCGGCCTTCTTGCCGACCTTGTTCAATCCTTCGCACAGGCCGATGCTCGTGGTGGTCTTCCCTTCCCCGGCAGGCGTCGGTGACACGGCGGTCACGAGGATGAGCTTGCTCTTCTTGATCCGCTTCTCATCGATCAACGCCAGCGGCAGCTTCGCCTTGTAACGACCGTAGAGTTCCAGGTCGTCGGCAGGGATGCCGAGCTTCTCACCAATGGCATTGATGGGCTGCATGCGCGCCTGCTGCGCGATCTCGAGGTCTGATGGGAAGGGCATGGTGAGGTTGTGGTCAGTACTGCGAAGTAAGGTATCGGAGGGAGTTGGCGGTCAGGACACGGCGTAACCGGCCTGACGCAGGTGGTCCCAGTAGCGCGGGTAGCTCTTGTCCACCACGTCCGGGTCCTTCACGGTGACGCTCTCCAGCAGCAGGGCGAGCGGCGCCACCGAGAGTGCCATGCGGTGATCGATGTCCGGGTCGAAGGTGAAGGCACCCTTGCTCTTGATGGCGCCACCTTGGATGAAGGTCCCACCCCGGTGTCCGGCGGTGCAGCCCAGTTGACGCAACACATCGCCCACGGCCTTCAGGCGGTCGGTCTCCTTCACCACCAGGTTGTCCAATCCGGTCAACGCTGCGGTCACACCACGTCCGGCCAAGGTGAAGGCCAGTGGTTGGAAGAGGTCCGGCACATGCCGCATATCCACCGCATTGTCGGTCCATGGTCCAGCCTCCTGCTTGTTCTCCAAGAGGAGCCCTTCCGGTTGAAAAGTCGCGCGCACCCACGGCGACCAGAGCTGCACCGCTTCGCGATCCCCCTGCAGCGTGTCCTTCTGCAGGCCGGTGAGCAGGACGGATGATCCCGGGTCCAGGGCCACCTGTTCGAACCAGAAGGCGGCACTGCTCCAGTCGCGCGGCACCTCGTACGGACGCTTCTCGTAGGCCCCCGGCGGCACCACCACACCATCCATGGTCAAGCTGGCACGCACACCGAAATGATCAAGCAGTTTCAGCGTCATGCTCACGAAGGGTTCACTGAGGCGGGTGCCGGTCCATTGGAGCTCCAGGCCTTCGGGCAGCAAGGGAGCGATGAGCACCAGTGCACTGAGGTACTGACTGCTGATGGGCGAATCGAAGTGCACCTTCCTACCGGTGAGCCGCCTGCCCCGGACGCGATAGCCGGTGGCCACCGGTTCGATGTCCGCGCCTAAGGTGCGCAATGCTTCCACCAGATCACCATGCGGGCGTTGCAGCAGGCGCGGGATGCCGCTGATCACATGCTCCTCCCCTTCCTGCACGCTGGCCCAGGCGAGAAGGAAACGAAAGGTGGTACCGCCCGCGCCGCAATCCATGGTATGCGGTCGGTCGCGCAGGAGTTCGTGCATCACCCGTGTGTCGTCGCCATCGCTCAGTCCGGTGACCAGCGAGAGGTCGCCCAGCAGGGAAGCGATGAACAAGGCGCGATTGCTCACGCTCTTGGATCGGGGCAGGTCGATGGTGGCGCGCAAGGGGCCTTGCGGTCGTCGGATGGTCAGCGCTTGCATGCGGCGAAGATCCTACGTGGAGCGATGGCGGATGGTGGCGATGATCAGCGCCTGTGAACAAACGACCATGGACTACCCACGCACCAGCAGCCGGTAGTGCTCCAGGGCTTCCTGCACCTGGGCGGCGGTCACGTTCACATCGGTCCGGGCCTTGCCGATGGCGGTGAGCAGGGTGAAGCGGAAGCGTCCGGCGCTGTTCTTCTTGTCGTTGCGCATCAGCTCGATCAGCCGGTGGTTGTCCGCACCATCGAAGTGGTAGGGCTTATAGAGCGAAAGCAACTGCGCGGCGATGCGGTCGTTGGCTTCGCGGTCCAGCAGGTCCAGGCGCCAGCTGAGCCAGGCTTCGCAGATCATGCCGATGGCCACGGCTTCCCCATGCAACAGGGCACGTTGCGGGCTTTCCCAGGAATGCGCCTCG
>JAKQEI010000193.1 GCA_029573495.1 Bacteroidota bacterium
CACATCCTTTTCCTTCATGGCCTCCTTCACCATCTCATACGTCGCCTCGCTGATGTTGACCTTGCCGACCTCTCCCGACGATTCCATGCGGCTGGCGGTATTCACCGTATCGCCCCAGATGTCGTACTGGAACTTCTTCACGCCCACGATACCCGCGACGACGGGGCCGGTGTGGATGCCGATCCGGATCTCGAAGTAGGGGAGACCGACTGCGACTTTCCGCGCCTTGCCCTCGGCAATGAAGTCGCGCATCTCCAAAGCAGCCTTGATCACATCGGTGGCGTGCGTGGTGTTCGGCGTGGGCAGTCCACCTGCGGCCATGTAGGCATCACCGATGGTCTTGATCTTCTCCAGGCCGTGCTTCTCGCAGATGTTGTCGAAGGCGCTGAAGCACTCGTGCAGGTCGCGCACCAGTTCCTTCGGACTGAGTTTCTCGCTCATCGCGGTGAAGCCCTTGAAATCGGTGAAGAGCACGGTGACGCTATCCAGCTGCACGGCCTCGGCCTCGCCCTTGGCCTTCAGTTCCTCCGCCACTTCTTCCGGCAGGATGTTCAGCAGGAGTTCCTCGCTGCGCGCCTTTTCCTTGCTGATGCGGTTGCGCTGGAAGAAGAAGATGCCGGCAAAGACCGCTACGAGCGCGAAGCCGCCCATGAAGCCGTTGCGCACCACCTTCTGGCGGCGTAGTTCCTCCGCGGCTATGGCGTCCTTCTTCTCCTGTTCAGCCTGGGTCGCGGCCTCCTTCTTATCGAACTCGTATTGCATCTCAAGCTGCGTGATCTTCTTGGTGTTCTCGGCGTTGAAGAGGCTGTCGCGAAGCATGATCATCTCCTCATGGTACCGAAGCGCGTTCTCTTCGTCGCCCATTGCCTTGTACGCATCATACAGGCACCTGCAGTTGTGCGAGCGGTCATGGATCGACTCGATCGCTTCCGCTATTTCCAAGCCTTTACCACAATCGATCACCGCCTGGCGCAGCTTACCCTGCTTGAACATGATCCTCCCGGTCTGGTTGTATGATTTGGTCATGCCCGTGCGGTCATTGATCCGCTCTTGCACATCCAGTGCGCGTTGCAGGTATTCCAGGGCCGGGTCAAGGTCGTCCTGCTCGTAATACACGTTGCTTATGTTCACCAGGCTTACCGAAATGCCCAACTGGTCTCCGCGTTCTTCGTAGAGCCTGAGGCAGCGCTCATGGTATTCCAGCGCTTTCGCGTAGTTCTTCATCTTGAAATACACGTTGCCCGCACCACTCAACGCCCCCGCCATCAACCGGGGTTCATCGAACTCCTCCAGGATCTCCAAGGCGCGCAGATTCGCGTACAGCGCCTTGTCCATGTCCCTCATGTCACGGTGGATCACGGCCATGTTCGTGAGGGTGGTGGCAATGCCGCGCTGATCGTCCATGGACTCTTTGATCGTCAACGATCGCTGGTAGTGGTCCAGCGCCCTGGGCAGATCGCCTTGTTTCTTGTAGATGATGCCCATGTTGCCAAGCACGTCCGCGACGCGCTCCTGATCGCCCTTCGCCGTGGCCATGGCGATGATCTGTTCGTTGAGATCCAGGGCCTTGGTATTCTCGTTCGCGATGGCAGCGGCGATCGCCCGGAGATTCAACGCGCTGATCTGGCCATCGAGGAGCTTCCGATCCTCGGAGAAGGCCATCAGTTCATCCGCCAGAACAAGTGCTGAGTCGCGGTCCTTGAAGAGATGACCATCAAAGATGTATCGCTCGAATGCACGCGCACGCACGGAGTCGGTAAGTGTTTGATCATGCCAGATCCGCAGCAAGGAATCAAGCTTGGGCTGAGCTGTGATGGATCCAAGAAGAAGGACCGCTGCCGTGATCAGTGAACTCATTCGCTCCATGGGTCTCGATCGTTGCAGGTGAATGCCATGTTCAGGGGACTATCCGGTTCGCTCAACAAAATACATCTCCATCTCCCCCTTGCCCTTGGCCTGCACTTTTCCGCGTGATGTGAAGGTGAGTGCAGGCCCGGTTGCGGGTTGACGGGTTGCGTGTTGCGTGTTGTGCCCATCCACTACCTCCTTCACATCCTTTTCCTTCATGGCCTCCTTCACCATCTCATACGTCGCCTCGCTGATGTTGACCTTGCCGACCTCT
Source organism: Bacteroidota bacterium (assembly GCA_029573495.1). Classification (GTDB taxonomy): domain Bacteria; phylum Bacteroidota; class Bacteroidia; order Flavobacteriales_F; family PHOS-HE28; genus PHOS-HE28. The sequence goes on from JAKQEI010000193.1 coordinate 2,123, forward strand.
CCCGACGATTCCATGCGACTGGCGGTATTCACCGTATCGCCCCAGATGTCGTACTGGAACTTCTTCACGCCCACGATGCCGGCCACGACCGGTCCTGTGTGTATGCCGATGCGGTTCTCGAAATAGGGGAGGCCGGCTTCGATCTTGCGGGCCTTGCCTTCGGCGATGAAATCGCGCATTTC
>JAKQEI010000290.1 GCA_029573495.1 Bacteroidota bacterium
ACACCAATGGTCATCGCCACGCGCACAGCCGCACCATCGGCACTGTCCACCCACGGGTGGTCGGGTATGGCGAAGGCCAATGAGATCGGCTTCTTCGCATCCATGTGGTGTTGAAGCACCTTGCGGTTGAAGGTCTGCTTCAAGCTGTTGGTAGTGATGAGGCCAAAGCGCTTCACCATGCCCAAGCGCGTTGCCTCCGCCGCCTTGTCCCACCAATACATCACGAAGTCGGCGCTGTCCGGCACATTGTCGTAAACCCTGCGCAGCGCTTCGGTGTAACCATCGCCCAAGGCTTCACGCATTCGTAACACACCAATGAACGGCGGGTTCCCCACGATGTAGTCGACCTCGGGCCATTGGGCCGGTCGCGGCTTGGTATAGGTGTACATCGGTTCGCGGGCTTCGGGGTCGGGCACTTCCTGGCCGGTAACCGGGTGCGGCTTGGTGGTGCGGCCGTCCCACTTTGTTACCACGTTGCCATCGGCATCGCGGAGCTCGGTGCGGGCATCGTAGTCCAGCACGGCATCGCGACATTCAATGTTGTGCAGGTCCTTGATGATGGGCTCGGGTAGATTGTGCAGATGGCCGTGGGTGCGCAGGTGCCATTGCAAGAAGCCGATCCACAGCACCTGCTCGGCAATGGCGGCGGCGCGCGGGTTCAGCTCGATGCCGAAGAAGTTGGCGGGCGTCACCATCACGCCTTCCAATTCCAACTTGCTCGTTGCGCCCAGCTCATGCAGGGTGTTCAGCACTTCGCCCTCCAGGCGCTTCAGCAGTTCCAATGTCACGTAGAGGAAGTTGCCGCTGCCGCAGGCGGGGTCCAGCACGCGCACGGTGGCCAGTTGGTGCAGGAAGTCCTCCACCAATTTGATCGCCTTCTTGTCGTCGCCGGCATCGTGCAGTTGCAGTGCGGCCACCTGCACGCCCCTCCATTGCTCGCGCAAGGGTTCGATCACGGTGGGGTTCACCAGCCGCTCCACGTAGGCGCGCGGCGTGTAGTGGGCGCCGAGCTTGTGGCGCTCGCGTGGGTCCAGTGCGCGCTCCAGCAGGGTGCCGAAGATGGCGGGCTCCACATCCTTCCAGTTGGCGGTGCTGGCCTCGATGAGCAATTGGATCTGATCGGCGTTCAGCGCGATGGCATCGGCATGGGCGAAGAGGCCGCCGTTGAAGCGCGGCAGCTTCTTGCGCAGGATGGGGCTGAGGCCACCGGTGTTCATGGTACCCCAGAGGTTCTCCAGCATGGGCTGGAAGTTCTCCGGTTCGCCCTTCAACTCGCCTAACAATTTGGTGAACGAGCCGAGCGGCAGCAGTTCCACATCCTCGCTGAACATGGTAAAGAGACAGCGCATGAGGAAGGCGGCGACGTGCTCGGGATCGTGCTTGCCCTCCAGGGTCTTCGCCAGCTTCGCCAGGCGGTCGGCGATCTCGCGCGTGACCTTGGCGCTGCGGCGTGCAGGGTCCAGGGTGAGCGGCTCTGTCCATACGGCGCGCAGCGTTTCGCGCACCTGCTGGTCCAGCAGTTTCTTGAGCGGTATGCGGTAGCTGGCAGGATCGGGGAAGGGCAGGTATTCGCCGCCCATGCGGCTCCAATCGGTGTAGAGGCTGATGGTGTGCCCCACGTCCACCACCACCACGAAGGGCGGACGACCATCAGGGATCTCCTCCTTCGGCAGGGCGCGAGCGTAGCGTTGGGCCTGTGCATGCGCTCGGATCATGGCGGTGTCGAAGCCTTTGGTACCGCGCTTGCCGTGACCTGTCTTGCGTTCCTTCAGGCGTTGCTGGCCTTCGCTCGAAAGTGGCACGCCCTCATCGGTGCCCACGGTATCCACACCCTGTTTCGTCTCCAGCACGAAACATCCACGTTTATATAGGTCGATGAAGTTGGTGGTGCCATTGGCACTGGGCACGGGCTTCTCGAACACGTAGGCATTGACCCGCTCATCCGCTTGTTTCGGTTCCGGATGGGGCACGCCGATCACATCGCACAATTCCGCGATGAAGAGGTGGGCGTTGGCGCGCTCGGCCGCGCCGCTCAGTTCCCACTTGGTGATGAAGGCTTGTAGCTGGGCAGGCGTGGGGTTGGCCATGGTCGCGGTCCCGAAGATGCGAAGTGCGCGGGAATGACCATGATCATACCTCTTGTTCAGGTGACCCCTGCCCGTTGGAACCAGGAGTAGCGCCATAGCCCCCAGCTGGTCCCAACCGTTGAACCAGTTGTCCCTTCCCGCAACGCTCGTTGCTCCGGGTCCGCCGTTCCTCGGGGATGCATGCTACGTATTCCGGTGCGCGCACACTTTGGTGCCAAACAAGACCCATGCACCACACCCTACGCCCAGCCTTGCGCCTGCTCGCCACCCTGGCCGTTGCCATTGTATATGGTGGCCCTGCCCCCGCCCAGCAGCTCACTTCCACCGAGGTGCTGCTCCCCGTGGGCCAGTCGGTGCGCCACTTCCCCCTCACCACCAACATCCCGTGGGATACGCTGGCGGGCACCAATGTGCTCTGGGACTATGCCTGGATCACGGCGGACAGCACCGCCGGTGCGGTGTACACCGGCATACCGGTGGCCGCTGCGCCGGATGCTGGTGACTACCCTGGTGCGGACCATGTGATCCGCCGCGTGAACGGGGTGAACAACGATTACGTGGTGGACCAGTTCTTCGACACCGATGGTGGGCTGGTGCGCGAGCTGGGCAGCGTGGGGCCCGTACTCACCTACGTGTTCGATGGGCCCGAGACCCAGTTCGCGGCCACCATGGACCTGGCGGACACCCTGCACGGCGCCTATTGTTTCGGCTCGGACGGCTTTGGGGTGCAATACCATTTCTGCGGGGATAGCTACGTGACCTTTGATGCCATGGGCACCCTGGTGCTTCCCTTCGGCACCTATACCGATGTGAAACATGTGACGCACTGGCGCTCCACGGTGGAGACCACCATCCCCGATGCGGACACCTCCTACACCATCACACAACAATGGTATGTGGCGGGTACGGCCTTCCCGATGCTGGAGGCGCTGCTCTTCATAGCCAGCGACGGCACCATTTACCCCAGTGGCCGCATCATGGACCTTGCCTCGCTCACAGGCCTGGCAGACCGCGATCAAGCGCCAGACTTCCAGCTGTACCCGAACCCGGCAGCGGAGGTCGTGACCATCCAACGGAACGGCAATGACGCCACCACGATCGATGTGATCACGATGGACGGAAGGCTGGCGCTGCGGGAACGCTTCGCGACCGGTGAGGCGCAACATACACTGGCCATAAATGCGCTGCCCGCCGGCAGCTACGTGGTGCGGGTGGCGGGAGGTGGTGCCCAACGCTTGATCAAGGAGTAGGCTGGTGGAATAGGTGCGAGCGCGGCGGCAGCGGATCTCGATGCGGGAAAGAGGCGTGGTATGGCGAAGATGGCGGTTCCGGGCTTATGCTGGATGGTGGGGTAGCATGTCCTTCGCTACGCAGCATCCACCCCGGATCCGGTCCCTAGCCTGGCGTTCTCAACCCCGTGTTTCCCAAGATCAGCATTGGGCTGGCGCTTGAACTTCTGCCACCTAGCTTCGGGCTCCGCAGCCCATGCACCATGTTTGACCACCTCCGATCCATCCGAAACTGGCACTATGTACTTGTCATGTTGGCGCTTGCCGCCCTCGCCATGTCCGTGGACCTTGCCAATAGTGACCGCACCCGAAAGTTGCTACTGTCCTACCTCGCCTTGGAGGACCAGGCCGATGCCTTCACCGGTGTTCGGATCTACCAGGACTCGATCGATGCCGCCATCGCGCGTAGTTGCGCGAACCGGCCTGGATGCCCCGGCCGAAAGGAGGTGCAGCGCTACATGGAGGACCTCTACCGGGATGACCTTGATGGGGGGCTGGCAGAAAAGGAGGATACCGGCGCCGTTGCACTCCAGCCCACCCGCTTGCCCCCTTTGAATTGGTCGGTTGATAAACAGTATACCAACCGGCACCTATTGAACTATGCCGAACGGATGGAGAATCTGTTCAATATGGGTAGTCCCGTGGTGAACGATCTGTCGGACTCGCTCTTCGCCTTCTACGATCGACAAGTCTCGCGTTTCGTGGGTGTCAATCCTTTGTTTGGATCCAAACATGGCTACCGGACCATTGGCTTTATGAGACAACTGAAGCCTGGGCTGCAGCTCTACACGGATAGCTTCGAGGTGCGCAGTGACTTCGTTCAGGCGGAGCCACTGCGGTTCCTACACGACACCATTGTCGTAACAGATGTTAGCGGGCAGCGGGTCCGGCTTTCGGTCCTGCTGGGCGCGATCCGCTCATTGCATATCTGGGAAGCGATCCAGGACAAGTGCTACTCGGAGGCTGCGGCCCTGGTGCGGGACCGGATCGAACAGGACGCGATCAACCTGCCCATCGTTGGGTTGGCCATTCGCAAGCGATCGGCCGTGCTATTGCTCATGGCCAGCTGTCTGCTCATCGCGCTGCTCATGCGTCTGAATCTCCTCAGCGCCAACCGCCTGTTCGTATCACCCTTCCGGGTACCCGATATCGAGACTGCATACACGTCGGCTTACATCGGCACCAATGCCAGTCCGTTGGCCATCGCGATCAACCATGTCCTGCTTGTGGTGGCGCCGCTCGTTGCCTTTGCGTTGATGCTGTGGTACAGCTTGCATGCCACACCCACCGTGCAGCTCATCGGTATGTTCCTCCTCAGTCTGGCGTACATCGCCGTAGCGGTGCGCAATGTCCAGCTCATGAAGAAATTGGCAATGAGCGCTGAGGAACACTGGCGCTCGAACAAGCAGGAGCAGGAGGACAAGAACCGCTCGGAAACGGTGGATTGATCACACGACCTGGTATGGGCTTCCCGGGAGCTACCCCTCTTCCTCCGGCGCTTTCCATGGCAGCAGGCAGGCTGTGATGTCCCAGGTACCATCCGCCCGCACCTCCAGCAGCGGTTCGATCCGGAAGCAATAGTGCCGGGCCAGGCGGGCCAGCTCCAGCGCCAGGATGTCGCGCTTGCCCCGTTCCACGCGGCACACCACATCCCGGTTCATGTTGATGGGTTGCCCAAATGCCTCCTGCGTCCTGCCGCGGATGGTGCGCAGCAGTTCCAGACGCTTACCGAGTTCTTCCCGGGAGATGTCCATGGTGGGGACCAAGGGCTTTGCCTACCTCCAAAGGTCGGTGGCCGTTCTTCTCCATACAACGGGTGACTACCCGTGTAAACACCGGTGTGGTACCCGTGTAAACACCGGTGTCGGGGGGTGTATGGACACCGGTGTTTACACGGGTAGGCCCGGGGATAGTACCACCGGCCACCTGCCGGAGATGTGGTAGACGGGGCAACCACCCCCGTAGGTGCGGGCAACTACGCCCGTATGTCTGGGCAACTACACCCGTAGGTGTGGGCAACTACACCCGTGGGTGCGGGCAACTACACCCGTAGGTGCGGGCAACTGCGCCCGTAGGTGTGGGCAACTACGCCCGTATGTCTGGGCAACTACACCCGTAGGTGAGGGCAACTACACCCGTAGGTGAGGGCAACTACGCCCGTAGGTCTGGGCAACTGCGCCCGTATGTCTGGGCAACTACGCCCGTATGTGCGGGCAACTACGCCCGTATGTCTGGGCAACTACACCCGTAGGTCTGGGCAACTACGCCCGTAGGTGAGGGCAACTACGCCCGTATGTCCAGGCAACTACACCCGTATGTCTGGGCAACTACACCCGTAGGTGCGCCGAAATGCGGTTGCGGAGATAGCTATTCACGCGGGTAATTAGCGATGCGATCGCGGGAATTGCGATCGGCGTGCAGCCCCTGCGAAAAGCCCGAGGACCGGTTGCAACACGTTCGGCGTGATCGCGGTTCAAGGGCCTGTTGCACCGCTAACAACCCCCGATGGTCCGCGGATGGTGCAGCAGGACCAACCACAATGAGACAGGATATCAAACTATCGCTGTTCAAGTTGACAGTGCTGCAGTTGCTCGCCCTTCTGCAGAACGTGATCGAGAAGTTCACCGGCAATGCCAACTTCCCGACACCACCCTTCTCCATCGCCCAGATGGAAGCCAAGTACACGGAGTTGAAGGATGCAGTGGCCGCTGCCACCGAAGGCGGCCTGCTCCAACGGAAGTTGCGCGACGACCTGGTATTGGAAGTGCGTGACATGCTTCGTGTACAAGCTGACTACGTCCGCCAGATCGCCAACGGGAATGGCACCATCCTGGCCACCAGTGGTTTCGCGCTGCGCCGCGCGCCGGAGCCTATCGAGGTGGTGGACATCCCGCAGAACGTGAAGGCGCGGAGCACCTACGAAGAGGGCACCATCAAGCTCAGCTGGGGCCGCACCGTGGGGGCACGCATTTTCCGGGTGGAACGCGCCGAGGGCGATCCCACCCTGCCCACCACGGTATGGAGCTCGGTGACGCAGACCACGCGCCAGAGCGTGGACGTGGCCAACCTTGTGCCCTACCAGGCCTACTACTTCCGGGTGGTGGCCATGGGCGCGCATACCGAAGGCAAACCCAGCGATGTGGTGCTGGGCCGCGCCGCCTAAGACATCCGCGTACCGCACGGACGCGCGGACCCTGTGACCAGCCCCGGCTCCAACGCACGCATGCGGAGGACGCCGGGGCTGGGACGTTCATGGGCGCGTATATCATCCATCATTTGCTTTGTAAGTCGAGATCGTTACATTTGGGCTTAACCGAATACCCTTGAACGCCCTGAACACCACGAACTCCCCAGTACGCCGCGAGGCGGCTGTTGTGCCCAGGGTACCTACCGCGACCGCTCCGTAAGGTGGTCGTGCCTTCGCCTGCAGGCCCTCCCAGGCCTTACCAACGTATTTCCGGCACGAACGCCGGAGCGCTCTTTTTCTTTTCCTTACCTAAACCTTCGAACATGAATTGTCGAGACATTTCACGGCCCCCACGGCGAACGCGCTGGTGGGGTAACTTGCTTGCAGCCGCCACACTTGGGCTGGTACTGGTGCCTGCCACCAGCCAGGCTCAGGTGATCGACGAGAGCTTCGATGCAGTCTCGTTGCCTGCCGGTTGGACCCAGGAGTATGTTTCCGGTTCCTCCAACTGGAACCGGGTGACCGCCAATGGCAACAGCACCATCACACCCCACTCCGGGGCTGGGATGGCCGAATTCCGGGTCAACAATTACAACGGTGATGCCACCAAACTGGTAACCCCGTCGATGGACCTGACGACCTTGACCAGTCCGCAACTCAGCTTCTTCTATGCCAACGTGGATTGGGGGGGCGATATCGATGAGCTGCGCATTTTCTACAAGACAAGTGCCGGGGGATCCTGGGTACAGATCGGGACGGACATCACAACTGCCCATTCTTCGTGGACCGAGGTGGTCCTGGCCCTGCCCAATGCCACCAGCGACTATTACGTCGCGTTCGAGGGCACCTCGGGTTATGGCAGGGGTATGGACATCGATGACGTCCTCATTGATGAAGCTCCCGCTTGCCCGGACCCCAGCGCACTTGGCGCCACCAACTTCACCACCTCGGGTGCCGACCTCGGCTGGACCGAGAACGGCAGCGCCACGGCTTGGGACCTGGAGATCGGTGCGGACGGCTTCTCGCCCACCGGCACACCCACCCACAACGATGTGGGCGCCAATCCTTACACGTGGAGCGGTGGCTCGGCCAACACGGCCTACGACTTTTACGTGCGTGCCGATTGCGGCATGGACGATACGGACGTGAGCGCATGGGTCGGACCGTACACCTTCACGACCTTGTGTGATGCACTGAACGTGCCCTACACCGAGGACTTCGAGAGCGCGACCACCCCGGCCCTGCCCGCGTGCATGAGCGTGGAGGACCTGAACGGTGCCACCACTTGGATCACCAGCGCGACCTCTGATATCGGTACCGGCCAGGCGGCTCGCTACCCGTACAGCGGCAGCACCGCAGCCGACGACTGGTTGTACTCCGCTGGCCTCAACCTGGTGGGCGGTACGAGCTATACGGTGAGCTACCAGTACACCGCCAACGGATTCGACGAGTCCCTGGAAGTGTATTACGGTGCCAGTGCATCAGCCGCCGGTATGACCGAGCTGATCGCGGACCATGGCACCTTTGACGATGGCCCCTATACGGTGACCTACAACTTCACGCCTGCCAGCAATGGTGTATACTACATCGGCTGGCATGCCTACAGTGCGGCGGACCAGTTCTACCTGGCGGTGGACAACATCAGCGTGATCGAGACCCCCAGCTGCCCGGATCCGACGGTGCTCACCGCGACCAACCCTACTGCGGTCGGTGCCGATCTTGGCTGGACCGAGAATGGCACGGCCACCGCATGGGACCTGGAGATCGGTGTGGACGGCTTCTCGCCCACCGGCACTCCTACGCACAATGATGTGGGCAACGCCTACACCTGGACCGGCGGAGCGGCGCTCACGGACTATGACTTCTATGTGCGTGCCGATTGTGGCATGGACGATACGGACGTGAGCAACTGGGTGGGTCCCTTCAGCTTCACGACCGGATGCCCGGTGTACACCCCCGACTACCTCGAGGACTTCACCACCTTCCTGGATCCTTGCTGGACGGAAGCCACTGGACCCATCACGGGCCCCACGGCCTTCGGCGCTTCGGAGTGGACTTCTGACGACTTCGGTAATGTTTTCGCCAATGGTCTAAGCGCCCGGTTCAATATCTACACCACCGGAAGTGACGAGTGGCTGATCACGCCGACCTTCGACCTGAGCTCCGGTGGCTACGAACTGAACTTCGACGTGGCCTTGACCGCCTTCAGCGGTACCGCCAGCCAGACGATCAACCCGGACGACGCCGTGTACCTGATGCAATCGGTGGATGGCGGTTCCACCTGGACCACGATCAATACGTGGGACAACGCCAATTCACCTTCGAACACGGGGGATAACACCACCATCGACATCAGCGCGATCACGAGTTCCACGGTACAGTTCGCCTTCTTCGCTTTGGAAGGTGGCACCTCCGGTGGGGACATGAACTTCTATGTGGACAATTTCCAGGTGCGCACGCCACCCGCCTGCCCGGACCCGAGCGCGCTCAGCGCCATCAACCCGACCACCTCGGGTGCTGATCTCGGCTGGACCGAGAACGGCAGCGCCACGGCATGGGACCTGGAGATCGGCGCCATGGGCTTCTCGCCCACCGGCACCCCCACCCACAACGATGTGGGCGCCAACCCCTACACCTGGAGCGGTGGAGCAGCCAGCACCTCCTACGACTTCTATGTGCGCGCTGATTGCGGCATGGATGACACGGACGT
>JAKQEI010000207.1 GCA_029573495.1 Bacteroidota bacterium
GGGGCGTGCGGAAGGGAGGAAGGCCGAAGATAGGGGGCCCTTGAACGAAGAAGCCCGCGCTCCTTGCGGAACGCGGGCCCTTGGTGGTGGTGCTGGCTTATTCGGCTGCTGCTTCGGCCGGGGCATCGCCTTCGGCAGGAGCGTCAGCTGCAGGAGCCTCGACCGCAGGTGCCTCGGCAGCGGCGAGCTTGGCGCTCAGCGCTGCGGCGTGGTCGGCGGCCTTCTTGGTCTCAGCGTCGATACGGGCTTTCTGAGCGGCTTCGGCACCCTGTGCCAATTTGCTCTTCTTGCCTTCGATCTTCGTGGTCTTCTCGTTCTTCCAGATGTCGAAGCGACGCTCGGCCTCGGCCTGGTCGAAGGCGCCTTTCTTCACGCCATTTGCCAGGTGGTTCTTGTAGACCACGCCGGTGTAGCTGAGGATCGCGCGGCAGGTATCGCTCGGCTGGGCACCCTTCTGGAGCCAGTCGAGGGCCTTGTCGGTGTTCACCTCGATGAACGCGGGGTTCTGGTTGGGATCGTAAGCGCCGATCCGTTCGATGTACTTCCCGTCGCGGGGAGCGCGGGAATCGGCCACCACCAAGTGGTAGTAGGGCCGGCCTTTCTTGCCTTTACGCTGAAGGCGGATGCGAGTTGGCATGTCGCGGTTTGTGTTTAGGTCCCGGAATTGGGGGTGCAAATGTGCGGAAGATCCTTGGGAATTGCAAATGCGGCCATTAGCCGTTAGCTACTGGCCGCTAGGCACTTAACTCTGGACTGCCGGGTTAGCAGGTGTGGCGAGGTGGGATCGGCGCAACTTTACCGCATGCGGTTCCTTCCCTTCTATCTGCTCCTGGCCAGTCCGATCGCAGCGCAGCAGCAGGTGCTCCCGACGATCATTCCGGCACCGGTGGAGATGAGGTTGAACGAGGGGCAGTGCTCGTTGAGGTGCCCGTGGTCGGTTGAAACCGCGTTCACCCCCCTACGCGATCTGCTCAATGGCGAGATACAAGCACTACATCACAAGTTCGAACTAGAGTGCGAAGTGCCTATCCGTTTCCGGTTCAAGATCATCAAAAAGGTAACAGCCTTACCGGATGAATGGTACAAAGTCCAGGTACATGAGGATGGCATTTCGGTCCTCGCGCCTGATGAAGAAGGCCTCTATCGCGGTTCGCGCACCCTTATCCAACTTCTGGAACAAGGCTCCACGTCCGGTTCCCTCCCCTGCCTCAGCATCACCGACTGGCCCCGTTTCCCATGGCGCGGCATGCACCTGGACCCCTGCCGCCACTTCTGGTCGGTGGAATTCACCAAGAAGTACATCGACCTGCTGGCGCGCTACAAGATGAACAGCTTCCATTGGCACCTGACCGATGACCAGGGCTGGCGCATCGAGATCAAGAGCCACCCGAAGCTAACGGCGGTGGGTGCCTGGCGGAAGGGCAGTCAGGTGGGGCCGTACAGCCGGCGTGAGTACGACACCATCCCCTACGGAGGCTTCTACACGCAGGACGAGATCCGCGAGGTGGTCGCCTACGCACAGGCGCGGCACATCAATGTGGTGCCCGAGATCGAGATGCCTGGGCATGCGCTGGCAGCCCTTGCGGGGTATCCGGAGCTCGGCTGCACGGGCGGTCCGTACGAAGTGGCGCGCGGCTGGGGCGTGTTCGATGATGTGTTCTGCGCCGGCAACGACAGCACCTTCGCCATGCTGGAGGATGTGCTCGCCGAGGTGATGGACCTCTTCCCCAGCCCGTACATCCACATTGGCGGCGATGAATGCCCGAAGGAGCGCTGGAAGGACTGCGCCAAGTGCCAGCAGCGCATGAAGACCGAAGGACTAAAGGACGAGCACGAGCTGCAGTCGTACTTCATCCAGCGCATCGAGCAGTTCGTGAACGCGAAGGACCGCACGATCATCGGCTGGGACGAGATCCTGGAAGGCGGGCTTGCACCGAATGCGGCGGTGATGAGCTGGCGCGGCACCGAGGGCGGCGTGGCGGCGGCGAAGAGCGGGCACTACGCGGTGATGAGCCCCGGGAGCCACTGCTACTTCGACCACTACCAAGGCGATCCGGCGAACGAACCGCTGGCCATCGGCGGCTACACCACCGTGCAGAAGGTGTACAGCTACGAGCCCATCCCCGCCGAGCTGAAGCCCGAGGAAGCGAAGTACATCCTGGGTGCGCAAGGCAACGTGTGGACCGAGTATATCCTGACGCCGGAGCACGTGGAGTACATGGCCGTGCCGCGCATGCTGGCGCTGGCGGAAGTGCTGTGGACGCCGAAGGGGAAGCGGAACGAAGCGGACTTCATTCGGCGGTTGGAGGAGGAGTTCCCAAGGTTGGATGAGTTGAATGTGAATGCGAGCAGGAGTTTGTATCAGGTCACGATCACACCGACCCAAGGACCAAATTCAGGGGTGATCAGTGTCTCGCTCAGCGCAGGAATGACCCATCCGGTGGTGTTCGGCGTTATGGAAGGAGTGGATAAGGAACTCGCGGAAGAGATCCTTAATGAAGGAGAAGATACTCCTTACCCGACCAACCGCAAGTATGACAGACCATTCACCATCTCAACGAACTGCACCGTCATTGCACAAGCTGCGAACGAGGCCGGAACTCCTGGGATGGCCTCGTTCAAGGAGTTCACTTTCAACAAAGCCACCGCCCGCCCCATCACCCTTAGCGTCCCACCTAACGAGCGCTACAACGAAGGCGGTGCCTTCACCTTGGTGGATGGCATCACGGCGCAGGAGAAGCGTGTGAACACCGAATGGCTGGGCTGGCGCGAGGACGTCACCATCACGGTGGATCTGGGCAGCGTGCAGGACATCAGCCGGATCGGCATCGGTGCGCTGCACGAGACCTATAGCTGGATCCATGCGCCCAAGGCGATCGAATTCCAGGTGAGCACGGACGGGAAGAACTTTACTTCGGCCGGCATGGCCATCCCGAACATGCGCGAGATCCCCGTGATCCCAGCGGACCCGATCAAGCGGAAGTCCACCGTGATGGCCCAGGTGCAAGGACGGAACGTGTTCGCGGTGGACAAGAAGACGCAGGCGCGGTACGTGCGGCTGCAAGTGATCCACAGCGGCCCCATCCCCGCCGGTGACCCCGGCGCTGGCAACCCCGCGTGGATGTTCCTGGACGAGATCGAGGTGCGTTGAGGGTTCCAAGCGAGGCGCCGATCTGGTCCTCGCCTGCGTCACCGAAGCACCAACTTGCTCCGCTTATCCGATCCCTTATGCTCCGAAGCCTACTCCTCGCCTCCAGTTTCGTCCTCGCCTCTGCTGCTCCGCTCCTCGCCCAAGGCGATTGCCCGAACGGGGAAAGTGAGCTGGTTGTCAGCATCGTCCCCGATGCCTGGCCCAACGAGATCAGCTGGACCGTGACCTATGACAGCAGCCCGATCGGTGCGGGCAATTCCACGGGTGGCTCGCTCTGTGTGCCTACGGGCGAATGCCTCATCTTCACCATGAACGACAGCTATGGTGACGGCATCACAGGACAAGGCGGATACACGGTGACCTTGGACGGCGTGCTGGTGGCGAGCGGTGGTCAGGTGCATGGGAACAACTACGCATACACCCAGGTCACCGAATTGAACTGCCCGCCTGGCTTCAGCTGTGGCAGTCCTTTGCCGGTGGACGAAGGGGAACACACGGCACCCATGCCGAACACCTGGTACAGCTTCAGCCCCACACAAAGTGGTCAGTTCCGCATCACCACCTGCGACATGAACAGCTGCGACACGCGCATCTGGGTGTACGACCATTGCACCGGCCTCACCCCGGACGAGAGCCCCGCAGGGACCATGTACTTCGCCGATGGCGGCTGTCCGAACGGCGTACAGGCCCAGTTGATCGCGAACCTTGGCGTGGGTGACGTGGTCTGGATCCGCATCGGCGACGCCGGTACGGCCTGCGAAGGCACTCCGATCAACTGGACGATCGAATACGTCGGCCCCATCTCGGGCTGCACCGACCCGAACTCGTGCAACTTCGACCCGCTGGCCACCGTGAATGACGGCAGCTGCATCCCCTGGGGCAGCGAGGAATGCCCACAGGCGCCGGACCTCACCGTGGACCAGATCCGCCTGACGAACTCGTTGAACCTCTCCTACACCACCGTGAACCAGGGCGACTGCTACATCGCCGAGGGCTGCCTCACGGGTTACGGTCAGCGCGAGATCCTCCGCTTCGACACGCGCATCGCGAACATCGGGGAGCTCGACTATTACATCGGCACGCCATCTGCCAACCCCGACCAGTTCGAGCTGGTGAACTGCCACGGGCACGTCCACTACAAGGGTTATGCGGAATACCTGCTCTATGACGACCAGGGCCAGGAGCTTGCGGTAGGCTTCAAGAACGGTTTCTGCGTGATGGACATCGACTGCAGCGGCGGCGGTAGCGGCCAGTACGGCTGCGGGAACATGGGGATCAGCGCCGGTTGTGCCGATGTGTACGGCAGCGGCACCAGCTGCAACTGGATCGATGTGACCGGGGTGGCCGAAGGCACCTATACCCTGGTTGTGCGCACCAACTGGGACAACGACCCGGACGCGCTGGGCCGTGTGGAGAGCAACCACTTCAACAACTGGGCGCAGGTCTGCATCAACATCGACCGCTCCCCCACCCTGGTGATCACCGTGGACAACGATTGTGAGCCCTATGTGGACTGCCAGGGCGAGATCTACGGATCGGCGCAGATGGACTGCCAGGGCAATTGTGCCGGCACAGCGCTGATCGGTGACCTGAACAGCGACGGCTACCAGAATGGCATGGACGTCAACTTCTACGAGACGGGCATCATCGGCAACGACCTCACGCCGGTACCCTGCAACGATATCGATCAGGACGGTGAGCTCACGGTGACGGATGCGGCGCTCATGTCGTTCTGCAACTACTGGAACATCTACAACCACCCGCCGGACAGCGCCGCGGTGCATGACCATTGCAACTTCCCGTTCAACGAGATCATCAACCCCTTCGACACCGTTCGCTTCACGATCGGAGCCTTGAACATGACCGAGGGCTGGATGGACATCCATGTGCAGAACGCCAACCGCCGTCTCCTGGGCTACGAACTTTTGTTGAGCGGACTGCAGATCACCAATGTGGAGAGCCTCTACGACCAGATGGAGTATCCCGCGACGCCGAGTTACGGCTTCGGCACGGGCCACCTGATGTGCCTGAGCGATGTGGATTCCACCATCCAGCGAGGTCCCGACTTCAAGCCGTTGTGCCGCGTCCACTTCACCAACCCGGGAACGGTCCTCTGCATCAGTGAAGTGATCGACGTGGTGAACGAGAACTACCACAACGCCATCACCGAACTCGTGGACGCCTGCGCCACCATCACCGGCGTGAGCGATCGCAGCCAGGAAGCCGGGATCCGCGTGTACCCGAACCCCTTCACCCTGCAGACCAACCTGCTCTACCCGCCAACGACCGGCGGAGCCGTACACCTGACCGTGATGGATCTGCAAGGCCGCGTGGTGCAACAACAGACCGATGCCGCTGGCTCCGGACGCTTCCTGATCGAACGTGGTGGCTTGAGCGCCGGTGCTTACTTCTACCAGTTGACCGGCGCGGTGAATGGATCGGGTAAACTCCATGTGGAGCGGTGACCCTGGTGGGATGGTGCGGAACCTCGTCACTGTCCTATTGCTGCTTGCCGCAACGACAGCAAGTGCCCAGAAGGCCATCTGGAGCCATGCCGTGGGCAACTGGCGCAACGGACCCGTGGTCTACATCACGCCGCTGATCGAGACCACGGAAGCGGTGACCACGCCGCAGCTCCTCGCCGACTATCGCCTGTTCTTTCCCGAGCTGCGCGATGTGGTGGACCTCGACGTCCTCCGCTTTGCGACACCCGAAGAGGGCAACGACAGCCGCAAGGTGTTGAAGGCGAAGTACGACATGCGTAAGTTGGAGGTGGTGATGCTGGAGCTACCCGTGATCGAGGACAGGAAGGCCGAGTGATCAGCCGCCCATGGCCTTGCGCAGGCCTGCCGCGGCCATCGCCTGCACCTTGTTCCGCACGATCGGGGTCCAGCCCATCAGGATGCCGCTGGTGCCCAAGGCCTGCCTGCTCCAGCGCCAGAAGTCGAATTGATCGTGTTGCACAAGGATCAGATCATCCTTCAGATCGAACTCCGAGGTGACCACGTTATGCACCTTTCTTCCGGTCCGACTGAAGGTGTACCAGGCCTCCCATCGGACCTTGCCTTTCGCCCCATCGGCTTGCAGCACTTCGTAGGTGATGCGCAGGTCGGTGCCGCTGGTTAGCAGCATGCGCCACATGCCCCTTACCTGCGCCTCGTCAAGGTCCGGGAATACGGGATCGCTGAAGTGAGCGCCGGTGTGATAGCACGCCGCCATGGCCGCATGATCGTGCTGAGCGAAGGCCGAGTAGAACCGATCAAGGACGTGCATCGCCGTGAAAGTACTGGAGCCGGGTGGATCTAGATTCGCCCATGGGAATGAAGCACACGCACCACTACACGCTGGAAGTGGCATGGACCGGTAACCGGGGGACCGGAACGGACCATTACCGGAGCTACGGTCGCGAACACACCGTACGGATCGCAGGCAAGCCGGATCTGTCCGGATCCGCGGACCCGACCTTCCGCGGTGATCGCACGCGCCACAACCCCGAGGATATGCTTGTCGCGGCACTGAGCGCGTGCCACCTCATGAGCTACCTGCACGTATGTGCGGTGACTGGAGTGGTGGTGACCAGCTACGTGGACAAGGCCACCGGCACCATGGAGACCTACCCGGATGGAAGTGGGCGCTTCCTCGAGGTCGTACTTCACCCCGAAGTCGTAGTGGCGTCCGAAGAGATGATCGCACAGGCGACAGCGCTTCACCACAAGGCGCACGAGCTCTGCTTCATCGCCAACTCCGTGAACTTTCCCGTACGCTGCGCACCGACCATCCGCGCGGGGAAAGGCTCACAGGAATAGGTCCGGCATCAGCTCACCACCGGGGTTCACGGCGTACTGATCGAAGTCGGTGACGCCGCTCTCGCGCAGCACCTCCTCGTCGGTCAGGAAGCGGCCGGTATAATTCGTGCTGTTCTTGTTCACCACGGTCCAGGCCGCATCGGCGACGATCTCCGGCTTGCGGCTGCGGGCGATGAGCTGGTCGCCGCCGAGCAGGTTCTGCACCGCGGCCGTGGCGATGGTGGTGCGGGGCCAGAGTGCGTTCACCGCGATGCCGGACTGCTTGAGCTCGGCGGCGAGTCCGAGCACGGTCATGCTCATGCCATACTTGGCCATGGTATACCCGAGGTGCTTGGCGAACCACACCTTGTCCAGGTTCAGCGGCGGTGAGAGCGTGAGGATGTGTGCATTCGTCCCCTCCTTCAGCAGGGGGATGGCGTACTTCGATACCATATACGTGCCGCGCACGTTGATCTGGTTCATCAGGTCCCAGCGCTTCATCTCCATGCGCTCGGTGTTGGACAGGTTGATCGCACTGGCGTTGTTCACCAGCACATCCAGGTGTCCGAAGGTCTTATACACCTGCTCGAACAGGGCGATCACCTGTTCCTCGGAGCGGATGTCGACCTTCACGGGAAGTGCCTTCCCCCCGAGGGCTTCCACCTCCTTGGCCACGGTATGGATGGTCCCGGGGATCCGCGGATCCTCCTCCGTGGACTTGGCGGCGATGACGATGGAATAGCCGTTGCTGGCGAGCTTAAGGGCGATGGCCCGGCCGATACCGCGGCTTCCACCGGTGATGAGCGCTACTCTGGACATGGGTGTATCGGTACCAATGAGAGGCACCGGGTCCGAAAGTACCAGTGGTTATGCGATCCCCACCAATCGCCCTGTGATCTTCATCGCCTGTTCCCCACCCTCGGTCGAAAAGGGAAGAGCGGCATTGAACCGAAGCGCACCTTCGACGTCGAAGCGGACATCACCATGAACAAACGCGAATTCCTACGCACCAGCGGATTGCTCGGCGCCGCCACCTTCCTACCCATCGGCCGTGCCTTCAGTGAGGATGGGCGCTTTACCGGAGAACGTGGGGTATGCACCCTCATCCCTTCTGAAACGGCAGGACCATTCCCACTTGATCTCACGGCAAACACAGCGTTCTTCCGGCAGGATATCACCGAGGGCTATCCCGGAGTCCCGCACACGCTCCGCCTGCGCATCATCGGCTTGAACAACTGCGAGCCCATGTCGAACGTTCGTGTGAACATCTGGCACTGCAGCAACGAGGGACGATATTCCGGTTACAGCCAGTCCAACAACCCGGGCCAGGCGGGCTTGGCCTACCTGCGAGGATACCAATTCACCGATGCGGATGGCATGGTGGAATTCCAGACCATCTTCCCGGGTTGGTACCCAGGTCGGATCTGCCACATCCACTTCCAGGTGTACGTGAACAGCAGCTACGCGGCGATCTCCCAGCTCACCTATCCGATCGCGACGAAGAACGCCATCTATGCCGCCAACCCGGACCTCTACCCTTCCGGCGCGGATCCGCTCAGCTACAACCAGGACGGCATCTTCAACAACGGTTACGAGTTCCAGCTGGCCACGCTCGAAGCGAATGGCGAAGGCGGCTATGACAGCTTCCTGGAGGTGGCGGTCCAGGGCAACGGCATCCCCACCGGCCTGGAGGAAGTGCTGAACAGCGCACAATTCGAACTGGGCCAGAACGTGCCGAACCCTTATGTGGGAAGCACGGTGGTGCCTATCCGGTTGGAGCGGGCAAGTGATGTGCAGTTGGACCTATACGACCTGCAAGGCAGGAAGGTGGCCGGTGTCCAACACCTTGGCCTGCCTGCTGGCGAGCATCGCATCGCGTTGGACATGAACGAACTCGGTCTGCCCACGGCGAACTATGTGTACCAGGCCGAAGTGCGCAATTCCGAAGGGGTCTGGCGCACGGCCAGGATGATGACGGCACAGCGGTAGGCTGGCGGTGCGGGATCGTGGAAAACTGATCCCGATCCCGCCCCACCCCGCCCGGTAACTTCGTGGCCCTTCCACCATGAAGTTCAGTCATCTCCACGTTCACACCCAGTTCTCCCTGCTGGACGGCGCCGCCAGCATCCCCTCGCTCTTCAAGAAGGCCGCGAAGGACGGCCAGCCCGCACTCGCCATCACGGACCATGGCAACATGTTCGGTGCCTTCAAGTTCGTGGCCGAAGCCGGCAAGCACAAGAACGAGGATGGCAGCCCGAAGGTGAAGCCCATCGTGGGCTGCGAGTTCTACGTGGTGGCCGACCGGCACAAGAAGACCTTCACACGGGACGACAAGGACAAGCGCTTCCACCAGCTCATGCTGGCCAAGAACGCCACGGGCTATAAGAACCTGAGTAAGCTCTGTTCACTGGGCTTCATCGATGGCTTCTACAGCAAGTATCCGCGGATCGACAAGGAATTGATCGAGCGTTACCACGAGGGGCTGATCGCCACCACCTGCTGCCTGGGAGCGAGCGTGCCGCAGGCGATCATGCGTGCAGGTGATGGTGACCTGAGCGCGGCCGAGTCGGAGTTCAAGTGGTGGTTGGACCTCTTCGGCGAGGACTACTACATCGAACTGCAGCGCCACGGCATCCCCGAGCAGGACAAGGTGAACGCCGTACTGGTGCAATGGGCGCGCAAGTACAACGTACCGATCATAGCCAGCAACGACAGCCACTACACCGATCAGGAGGACAGTAATGCGCACGACATCCTGCTGTGCGTGAACACCGGCGAGAAGCAGAGCACGCCCATCGCCACGGACGAGGACGTATCGACGAAGGACAAGCGCTTCGGCTTTCCCAACGATCAGTTCTTCTTCAAGACCCAGGCGCAGATGGCCCAGACCTTCAGCGACCTGCCGGAAGCCTTGGACAACACGGGCCTCATCGTGGACAAGGTGGAGACCTTGAAGCTGAAGAAGGACATCCTGTTGCCCAACTACCAGCTGCCAGAGGGTTTCACCGACCAGGATGAATACTTGAAGCACCTCACCTATGAGGGTGCGATGAAGCGCTGGCTCGGGGAAGGGAACGGAGGCATCGATTCCCTCGACCCCAAGGTGAAGGAGCGGCTGGACTTCGAGCTCTTCACCATCCGGACGATGGGCTTCGCCGGCTATTTCCTCATCGTGCAGGACTTCATCAATCACGGCCGGGATATCGGCGTATTGATCGGACCGGGCCGGGGCAGTGCGGCGGGCAGCGCGGTGGCCTATTGCATCGGCATCACCAACATCGACCCGATCAAGTACGACCTGCTCTTCGAGCGCTTCCTGAACCCGGACCGCAAGAGCATGCCCGATATCGACACCGACTTCGACGATGAAGGGCGGCAGAAGGTGATCGACTACGTGGTGGAGAAGTACGGCCAGAACCAGGTGGCCCAGATCGTCACCTACGGCAGCATGGCGGCCAAGAGCAGCATCCGCGATGTGAGCCGTGTGATGGACCTGCCCCTTGCCGAGGCCGACCGGCTGGCCAAGCTTATCCCGGAACGTCCAGGCATCGAATTGGGTCGCCTGCTTCATGCACCCTTGGATGGAGATGGCAGCCTGAAGGCGAAGGAGAACCTCGGCAGCGATGAGCTCGCCGCGGTGAAGCAGTTGCGCGAGATACTGGAGAGCGGCGAACTCACCAGCGATGTGTTGAGCGCTGCGGAGAAGCTCGAGGGTTCGGTGCGTGGCACCGGCGTGCATGCGGCGGGTATCATCATCGCGCCGAGCGACCTCACGGAGATCATCCCTGTGTGCACCTCGAAGGAATCCACCCTGCTGCTCACGCAGTACGACGGCAAGGTGATCGAGGATGCGGGCGTGATCAAGATGGACTTCCTGGGCCTGAAGACGCTCACCATCATCCGTGATGCGCTGCGTATGATCAAGGCGAACCATGGGGTGCAGATCGACATTGATGGCATTCCGCTGGACGACCCGAAGACCTTCGCCCTGTACCAGCGCGCTGAGACCAACGGCACCTTCCAGTTCGAAAGCGCAGGCATGCAGAAGTACCTGCGCGAACTGAAGCCCGACCAGTTCGCCGACCTCATCGCCATGAACGCCCTGTACCGTCCGGGGCCGCTGGAGTACATCCCCACCTTCATCAAGCGCAAGCATGGGCTGGAGCGTATCGTGTACGACCTGCCCGAGATGGAGGAGCTGCTGCAGGAGACCTACGGCGTAACTGTGTACCAGGAGCAGGTGATGTTGCTTAGCCAGAAGCTGGCCGGCTTCACCAAGGGCGATGCCGACGTACTGCGCAAGGCGATGGGCAAGAAGGACCGCGCCACGCTGGACAAGATGAAGGGCAAGTTCCTGGAGGGAACGGCACAGCGTGGCTTCGACGCCAAGGTGTGCGAGAAGGTGTGGACGGACTGGGAGGCCTTCGCGCAGTATGCCTTCAACAAGTCGCACAGCACCTGCTACGCCTTCGTGGCCTACCAGACCGCCTGGCTCAAGGCGAACTACCCGAGCGAGTACATGGCCAGCGTGCTCACCCACTCACAGGGCAGCATCGACAAGATCACCTTCTTCATGGAGGAGTGCCGGCGCATGGGGATCCCCGTGCTCGGTCCGGACGTGAACGAAAGCCAGCTGCAGTTCAGCGTGAACAAGCAGGGCCAGATCCGCTTCGGCCTGGGTGCCGTGAAGGGCGTGGGCGAAGCCGCAGTGGAAGCCATCGTGGCCGAGCGCCATGCGAAAGGCCCCTTCACCGACATCTACGACCTCATGCGCCGGGTGAACCTGCGCGCCGCCAACCGCAAGGCCCTGGAAAGCCTGGCCTACGCCGGTGCCTTCGACGGTTTCCCGAAGAGCCACCGCGCACACTTCTTCTTCAGCGCGGGCGAGGGCAAGCCCACCTTCATGGAAACGCTGGTACGCTATGGACAACAGAGCCAGGATGGTGCGGACAGTGCACAGGTGAACATGTTCGGCGAGGCGGATGAGGGGGCCGCGATACCGGAACCTGCGCTACCGGCCATCGACCCATGGAGCGCGCTGGAACAGTTGCACCATGAGAAGGAAGTGATCGGCTTCTACCTGAGTGGCCATCCCTTGGACGATCATCGCCTGGAGATCAAGTACCTCTGCAACACCACACTGCCCGATCTGAAGGACCTGGAAAAGCTGGCCGGGCGTGACCTCACCTTCGCCGGCATCGTCACCAAGGCCGAGCACCGCATCGCCAAGAGCGGCAAGCCCTTCGGCAGCCTGGCCCTGGAAGACCACCATGGCACCCACGAGTTCATGTTCTTCAGCGAGGACTACATGAAGTTCAAGCTCTACCTGCAGCCAGGCGCCCTGCTGTTGCTCAAAGGCAAGGCCATGCAACGCACCTGGGGACGTGACGAGGGCCAGATGGAGCTGAAGGTGTACAACATCGATCTGTTGAGCGATGCGCGTGACAAGTACATCACCAAGCTGAACCTTCGGCTGGACGCGGACCGGTTGGACGACAGTTTGGCCCGGGAGATAGGAGAGCTACTGAAGGCTTCGCCGGGCAAATGCAAGGTGAACATCCAACTGGTGAGCGAGCTGGAAAAGATGGCTTTGGAGGCCCCCACGAAGGGTCCTGGTGTGGCCATCACGGAGGATCTGATCCGGTCGCTGGATAGCCTCACCGATGTTTCCTACACACTGAACTGACGGATCGTCAGGATAGTTTCCATGGCAAGGAAATTGCCCAAGGGCGGTACCTTTGTGCGCACAACGCGTGGAAAACTGACCGAAGCGGGCACGTGAGCACATCGTCAGCTTCCGCAACTTGCAGGGCGAACGAACCGTAACCAACTGGCACCATGCGGTGCCCATCCTTAAGCAACATGGCACTCGAACTCACCGATAGCAACTTCGAAGAACTCGCGCTGAAGAGCGACAAGCCCGTGATGGTGGACTTCTGGGCCGAATGGTGCGGCCCCTGCCGCATGGTCGGTCCTGTGGTGGAGGAACTGGCCAAGGAATACGACGGAAAGGCTGTGGTAGGCAAGGTGAACGTGGACAACAACCCCCAGGTGGCCATGAAGTATGGCATCCGCAGCATCCCGACCATCCTCTTCCTGAAGAACGGGGAAGTGGTGGACCGCAGCGTAGGCGCCGTGCCCAAGAGCCAGTTGAGCCAGAAGCTCGAAGGGCAGCTCGGCTGAGCCGAACGAACCATCCTTACGGGACCCCGCATGGCCATCCGTGCGGGGTCCTTGCATTTCGTCCCAGCAGCGCCCTGGCCGGACCATCCCTATTCTTGCAGCCACCTGAACAACCTTCGATCATGGACGAAATGGACGACCACGACGCGTACCGCAGGACGCCGCTGTTCAAGAAAGCCGAGGAGATCCGCAAGCTCGCCGAGGCCATTGTAGGGAGTGCACCGGACGAGCCTGGAGAGGCCGATGCCGAACATCGCAGGTTCCGGGAACGCATGCTGGATCGCAGCAAGGACGACATCTTGGAGCATGCCTACACCATCGGCGCCAAGATCGCAGGGGCATATGCCATGGACATGTACGACCTGCAGATGGAGAACGCCTGCCTTATCCGCCGGGCCTGTCGGGAGCTGGTGGTGGCCCTGCGCGGGCTGGAGACCGGCGGGTACAATGAACAGCCCTACTTTGATCTGCTGCGCACCGCCGTGGAGGAGTTCCGTCCTCTCTTCGCCGAATGGGTCGGCACCTTCAAGGACTCCAATTACCTCTACGATGAATGGGAACTCTTCAACCCACCTGGTGCGGTGCGCGATGAAGAGGATCGATAGCCCCGCTCCTTCGCCGACCTTTGTACCATGCCCATCGAGCAGAACGCACTGCAGGCCCTGAGCCAGCTCGAATTCCATTCGCGGCAGGTGGTCGAAGGATTCCTCGCGGGTCTTCACAAGAGCCCTTTCCACGGCTTCAGTGTGGAGTTCGCAGAGCACCGTGCATACAACCAGGGGGAGAGCACACGCCACATCGACTGGAAGCTGTTTGCGCGGACGGACAAGCTCTTCGTGAAGCGCTACGAGGAGGAGACGAACCTGCGCTGCCAGCTCGTGCTGGATGCGAGCAGCAGCATGTACTACCCGGATGAGGTGGCGAAGGGGGGCTTCAACAAGGTGCAGTTCGCCGTGCATGCGGCAGCGGCTTTCATCCAGCTACTTAGGAAGCAACGCGATGCCGTCGGCCTCACCACCTTCAGCGATCACGTGCTCGTGAAGGAGGAGGCACGCAGCAATGCCGTGCATCTGCGCCACCTGATGCAGCATCTGGAGTCCTTGTTGGGAGCTGAAGCACCGGCGCGTGGCCAGCGGACCTCGGTGGTGGAAGCCCTGCATGACATCGCCCAACGGGCCCACCGCCGCAGTCTGGTGGTGATCCTGAGCGACATGCTGGACGGCGCCGACCGCGAAGCCGAGGTCTTCGATGCCTTGCAACACCTTCGGTTCAACAAGCACGACATCATCCTGTTCCATATCGTGGACCGCAGGCACGAACTGGAGCTCGACATCGCCGACCGGCCCTACACCTTCGTGGACGTGGAGACGGGTGAACAGGTGAAGGCCCACCCGGCGGAGGTGCGAGAGGCCTACCGCAGGTCCATGGCCGAGCGCTGGCACCGACTGAAGCTCAAGTGCGGTCAGTACCGCATCGACCTGGTGGAGGCGGACATCCATGCCGGCTTTG
Source organism: Bacteroidota bacterium (assembly GCA_029573495.1). Taxonomy (GTDB): domain Bacteria; phylum Bacteroidota; class Bacteroidia; order Flavobacteriales_F; family PHOS-HE28; genus PHOS-HE28. The sequence goes on from JAKQEI010000207.1 coordinate 14,629, forward strand.
AACCGGTGCTGTTGCAATTCCTGACGAAGCGGGCTCGGATGTACTGAGCTCACGCACTTTTTCATGGAGGTGTTGCAGGAATGTCCCCTACCCTTACATTTGCACCCGCTATCGCTGCCTCGCCGAAAAGCGGGGTTGAACGGACCGGTAGTTCAGCTGGTTAGAATGCCGCCCTGTCACGGCGGAGGTCGCGGGTTCGAGTCCCGTCCGGTCCGCTAAAAGCCCCTTCCGAGGGGCTTTTTCTTTTTTCAACCACCCAGGTCATGAGGAGGAGGACTGGCATGAGCCAAAGCCCCCTATTCCCGCTTCTTCCGCATCACACGGAGCTGTACCACCTCCACGAAGAAGGCGAAGGCCATGGAGGAATAGATGAAGCCCTTGGGTATGGGATAGCCCGCACCTTCGGCCACCAGTGCGACACCGATGACCATGAGGAAGCTGAGGGCGAGCACCTTGAAGCTCGGGTGCTTGCTGATGAAGCCGGCGATGGGTTTCGAGGCGAAGAGCATGATGATCACCGTGACGACCACCGCCACATACATCAGCCAGAGCTCGCTCACCATGCCCACGGCGGTGATGATGGAATCGATGGAGAAGACCAGGTCAAGCAGCAGGATCTGGACCATGAGCCCGCCGAAGGTCGTCGCCTTGGTGCTTGCGGGGCCCTCCAGCTCCGCTTCCGTCATGTGGCCCAGCTCGCGCGTGGCCTTGTACAGCAGGAAGACGCCCCCGAGCAGGAGGATGAGCTCCTTGCCGGTGATCCCCTGCCCCGCGATGGTGAATAGCTCCGCATCGAGCTTCATGATCCACGAAAGCACCGTGAGCAGGGCCAGCCGCAGCACCATCGCCAGTCCGATGCCCAGGCGCCTCAGCTTGTCGCGCTGTTCAGCCGGAAGCCGGTCGGCCAGGATGGAGATGAAGATGATGTTATCGATCCCCAGTACCACCTCCAGGGTGATCAGGGTGAGCAGTGCGACGATGATGTCCAGTAGTTCCATACCGCGCAAAGGAACGGAGCGGATCGTCCCGGTGCTCCTTGCCGATCAGAACCAACGCATGGCCGCAATGCCGCACATCGCCTTCAGCAGCATGAGCCCGTCGACCACGGCGAGGTAGTACAGCACCGTACGCCGCTTGCGAAGCGCGTGGATGGCCGCAAGAAGAGCACCGAAAGGGACGGTGTTCAACACCAGCTTCATGGGACTGAAGCCATGGGTGGCACCATAGAACAGAAAGCTCGATACGCCGAGAAGCGTGAGCGGGAGGACGATGCGGAACAAGGTGGTGCGCAGTCCGCGCTGCACCACGATGGTCTTCACGGCGTTGCGATGGTCGCTCGCATGGTCCTTGATATCGAAGAGCACGGCGAGCACGGCGATGAACATCAGGTTCTTCAGGAAGAGCCGTGCGGTCAGGCCCAGGTCCGGCAGGGCCGATCCATGAAGTGCCGCCTGGAGCAACACCGGATACACGGTGACCAAGCCCGCCCAGACGAAGCCGAGGGCGAAGGGCTTCAGCCAGCCTATGCGACGCAGTGATGCACCTCGGATGCCGTAATAGGCGAAGCCCACGAAGGGGAACACCAACAAGGTCAGCAGGTGATGGGCGTCCATATGCAAGGGGCGACCCTGGAAGCGCACCCATGACCATAACAGCGCGATGCACAACACACCGAGGATCACGAACTGCACGGTCCGTTGCTGATGGCCATGAAGGGCGTACCACCGCGCCCGGTCATCGCCCGCGCCTGTGCGCGCCAGATCGCGGTATGCATGGTTGTAGAAGGCCACGCAGGCGAGGAAGACGATGGCATGGTACCACGGGCCGTTGAGCGGCACCTGCTGCTGCATGGCGGCCTCCACCCCGAGGGCCACGGCGCATAAGCCGATGAACCAGTTGCCGTAGAAGAAGCCGCGCATCAGGACAAAGGAAACGGGTCGGCCGACCCGGTCGACCGAATGGTCCACCTATTAGCTTCGGCCCATGAGCCGGGGCTTCGTACGCGAGGATGACCAGGAGGAAGCACCCTTCATTCCTCCACGCGCACCACTACCGGATGGTGTGGCCAACTATGTGACCCCGCGCGGTCTGGAGCAACTGCTGCAGGAACGAGCAGGGTTGATGGAAGAACGGGCCAGAGCAGGTGGAAGCGATGAAGAACGCCGCCGCACCCAGGCCGGGATCGACGGAAGGCTCGCACTATTGCAGGAACGCATCAACACCGCACGCGTGGTCGAAGCGGCCGCCGATGACGGCGAGGTTCGCTTCGGGAACACGGTGACGCTCCTTCACCTCAGCGGCCCGATGAAGGATCAGCAGCACCGCTGGACGATCGTGGGCGTGGATGAGGCCAGCGTGAAGGAGCACCGGATCGCCTTCACGGCGCCATTGGCCCGCGCGCTGATGGGCCACCGCACCGGGGATGAAGTGGAACTGCCCGCCGGCGCCGCACCGCAACACTTCCGCATCATCGGGATATCATGAGCAGCGAATGCTTCGAAGTGGAGGGCGAATACGTCGAGCTGAACCAGCTCCTGAAGCTTGTCGGCTTCTGCTCGTCCGGGGGAGAAGGGAAACACCTTGTCGCCGCAGGCCTCGTGGAAGTGGACGGTCATGTGGAGACCCGGATGCGATGCAAGATCCGGCCGGGCCAGCGCATCAGGTTCGCGGGAAAGGAGGTGTCGATCGTGGCTGCTGGCGCGTGATCACATGGCCCGGCGCGTGATGCGCACGTAAGTAGGGTCCAGCTTGCGGTTCGGCGCATGATCACCCACCAGTTCGAGCGCACCACAACGCTTGCCGCTATCGTCGGGCTCATCGGTCACCACCAGGGCCTTGTGACAGGCATCGAAGTTGATGTGGGGCACCGGATGCCGGGTATGGATGCGGAAGTCCGGGTTCCACCAACCGATGTTCGAGACGTTCAACTGCCCGCACATGTACACGATGACCGGTGCGCCGATGGGGCTGTTCCAATAGATGTTCTCGAGGTTCACGGTGGACTTCGGCGGCATGTTGACGTAGATGCTGGCCTTCCGCAGCCGATGTTCCACATGGAAGTTGGACAGGGTGAAGGTCTTCACCACGGGGTTGTTCGCCGCCCGGCTCTCGTCGCCATCGGTGCGAGCCGATAGGAAGAGGTCGTAGTCCGCCTGCGCACCTTCGCTGATGCAATCCGTCAGGCGCACACCCCCGCTGTTGAGCACGGTGAAGGCCTCGGTGGTGGTACTCGTACAATACACGCGGCATTGGTCCAGCACGGTGTGGTTGCTCTGGCTGTTGCTTGTACTGGCTCCCGGCCAATCGCCACATCGAACCACGAAGCCCCTCCTTACCGGATTGGTCACGAGCACGTTCTGCAGCCGCGTCATCAGGCAGAAGCGCAGGTCCACCGCCACCTCGCTCTGGCCTGTGAGCCGACAGTCGATGACGGAGCTGTTCAAGGTCGCCTGCAGATCGATCGCCTTGCGACCGCCGGTGATGGAGGCGAAGTCGCGGATGGTGTAACGGCTGCCGGTGCGCTGCGCGGCCATCTTCTGATCCGTGATGGGCGTGGTGAACCCATTGGAGCTTGCGCCTAGCGTGAGCTTCGCCCCTTTCCCATCGATCACCAGGTACTGCACCTGGGGCAGCACGATGTCCCCTTCGGCGTGGTATGCGGCGGCGGCGGAGAAGGAGACATAGGTGGCGTCCTTCGGCAGGTTGGCGAAGAAGGCGCCGACATCCCCGGGTGGCACAACGTACTCGGTGCACATCGTAGGAAGTGCCACGAGGGCGAACAGAGGAACTGTGAACGATCGCATCAGGTGATGTTCGTGGTCGAGGAAGGATCCGCCGCCGGCTGTGTGAAGGAACGTCGGTAACCACTGTCGAGGAGGAGGATCACCCCGGCAAGTAATGCGATCGCCAGGCAGCCTGCCACACCCGCTGGCGAAGCGACCATCACATGCCCATCCCAAGCGAAGAGGGCGAACGCCCCTGCCGAGCCATTGATGATGCCGTGGAGGACGCAGGCCCCCCAGACGCTTCCCACGCGGGTGCGGACATGATCGAAGAGCAGGGCGAGCAGGGTGCAGAACACGATCATCATGCCGATGCCGGCGATCGGATGACCGGGGTAATTGTGCCCCATGGCGATGAGCGGTGCGTGCCAGATGCCCCACACCGGACCGGTGAGCGCGATCCGCCTTGCGGGCGACCAGGAGGCGGTGGCAGTATAGAGGTAACCGCGCCAGCCCAACTCCTCGCCGAGCATGAAAGGCAGATTGACGGTGAATGCCGCGAACACCGCGCTTACGAGCAGAAGTCCCATGATCGCTGCACCAGGCAGGGTCGCCAGTTGTTCAGCCATGGCGCCACCGTCGGTCAGTCCGCGACTCTTCAGGATCTCGGCGAGGCTGGTCGCGAAGCGGGCTCCGCTCACCTCGGCATGGCCGAATCCCGCCCAACCCGCACCATCTCCCAGGATGGCGATCACCAACAGCACAAGCGGAACGATCACGACACCGAGCAGGACCGTGAAGCCAAGGCTGGGCCAGTGGATCCGCCGTGGATGCAGACCCAGCGCGCTCCATGGCGCCCGTTCGATCAGCCGCCATTGGATCAGCGCCGCGAGGGCAGGCCCGAGCATGCATGCCGCAGCGAGCGCCATGTAGGCCGGGTGATCCACGTTCACCTTGAACAAGGCTCCCACACCGGCGATGACCCATGTGATACCGAAGTTGAGGCCAAGGAAGGACAGGATCCGGCGGTGTACATCCATCTCACAAAATTGGCACAGCATGTGGTCCATGCAACCGCGTTCGACACTTCACGCTCCTTGTTGAGGAGGTGGATCCGAACTTTGTGGACCAACATGACGCGCCCCACCCTGCTCCTGATCCACGGATTCCCGCTCGATCACACGGTATGGGATCCGAACATCGCTGCGCTCGCCGCAGTGGCCGAGGTCTTCGCTCCCGATCTCCGCGGCTTCGGAGCTACGATAACGACCGACGAGGTGACGGGGATGGAGGCCTTCGCACAGGACCTGCTGACGATGCTGGACGAACGTGGGATCGAGCGGGTGATACCCTGTGGCTTGTCCATGGGCGGCTATATCGCCATGGCCCTGGCGGAAATGGCACCCCATCGGTTGGACGGACTGATCCTGTGCAACACGCGCAGTAC
>JAKQEI010000232.1 GCA_029573495.1 Bacteroidota bacterium
GTTCAGACGTGTGCTCTTCCGATCTGCCCGCGTTTCTCACGGTACCGGCCATCTGTACGGTGGCATTGTTGGAACACACGGTCTGGTCCACTCCCGCGTTCACCACCGGCGAAGGCGCGATGGTGATCGTCATCTGGTCGCTCACCGAGTTGCACAGACCGTTGCCGGTGCTGGTCAACGTGAGCGTCACTGTCCCAGCGGCCACTTCACCGAGCGTTGGCGTGTAGGTCGCGTTCAGGTTCGTGTTGCTCGGGTTGAAGGTGCCGGAACCGCCGCTCCAGACGCCGCCGGTGGCGTTGTTCACCACACCAGCCAGTTGCGCCGTGGATTGGTTCGCACAGGTGATGAGGTTCACCCCCGCGTTCGCTATCGGCGCCGGGGTGATGGTGATGGTGATCTGGTCGCTCTCCGGATTGCTGTTGCCGTTGCCCACTGTGGTCAGCGTAAGCGTGACAGTGCCTGCCGCGATCTCCGCAGCGCTCGGCGTGTAGATGGCGTTCAGCGCACCGCTGTTCGGACTGTAAGTACCCGTTCCGCCGCTCCAGATGCCGCCGGTGGCGATGGTCACAGCGCCGTTCAGTTGTACCGATACGTTGTTCGCGCACACCGTCTGATCAGGACCCGCGTTCGCCGTCGGTGCAGCACCGAAGCTGATCGTCATCTGGTCCGTGGAGGGCGAGCACGCGCCGTTGCCGGTGGTGATGAGCGTAAGCGTCACGCTGCCCGAAGCGATCTCCGCCGGGGTCGGCGTGTACACCGCGTTCATCGTGGTGTTGTTCGGGTTGTAAGTGCCCGCGCCTCCGGTCCATTGTGCACCGGTGCTGATGCTGAAGCTGCCCGCGAGCGTGGTGTTCGCGTTGTTGCTGCTCACCGTCTGGTCCGGACCCGCGTTCGCGACCGGCGCCTGGGTGTAGGTGATGGTCACCGCATCGCTCACGGCGGCGCAGTTGCCATTGCCGGTGGTCGTCGCGATAAGAGTCACCGATCCGTTCACCACTTCGATGGGCGAAGGCGAGTAGGTGATGTTCTGCGCAGTGCTGCCCGGGCTGTAGGCGCCGGTGCCGCCCGACCACTGCACGCCCGTGGCCACCGTGATCACAGCGCCCAGCGTGGCCGTCGCATTGTTCCCGCACACCGACTGGTCCACACCGGCGTTCACCGTCGGTGCAGGCGTGATCGTGTAGGTCACATTGCTCGAGACCGCATTGCACTGTCCGTTGCCGGCCGAGGTCAAGGTCAGCGTCACCGTGCCGGCCGCGATCTCTGCAGCGGTCGGCGTGTAGGTCGCGTTCAGCGTGATGTTGTTCGGGCTGAAGGTGCCCGCACCACCGCTCCAAACACCGCCAGCAGCACCGGTCACGGTACCATTGAGGGCGATCACCGGTGCGTTCGCGCACACACTGCCATTAACACCTGCGTTCACGATCGGCGCCGGTGTGTAGGTGATGATCTTGGTATCTGTGGCAGGCGTACAGTTGCCGTTGCCCGTGGTGGTCAAGGTCAGCGTCACCTGGCCGGCTGCGAGGTCGCCAGGGCCGGGATTGTAGGTGGCATTGAGCGTATTCGCGTTCGGGGTGAAGGTGCCCGTGCCGCCGCTCCACACACCACCGGTAGCCACGACCACACTTCCGCCCAGTGCCACGGCGGCATTGTTCGCACAGCGCGTCACATCCGGACCGGCGTTCGCCGAAGGCGGATCGGTGAAGGTGAGCAGCACCTGGTCGGTGGCGGCGTTGCACAAACCGTTGCCCGTGGTGGTCAGCGTCAACGTCACGCTGCCCGATGCGATCTCCGCCGCCGTCGGCGTGTAGATCGCGCTCATGTTCGTCGTGCTCGGATCGAAGGTGCCCGCGCCGTCGCTCTAAATACCGCCTGTGGCGATGGAGAAGGCGCCGGACAATCCGGTGGCCGCATTGTTCGCACAGAGCACTCGGTCAGCACCCGCGTTGGCCGTCGGTGCCGGCGTGATGCTGTAGGTCACCTGGTCGCTCACGGCGTTGCAGCTACCGTTGCCCGTGGTGGTCAGCGTCAACGTTACCGTTCCGGCGGTACGTTCAGCCGCGCTCGGCGTGTACACCGCGTTCAGCGTCGTATTGTTCGGGGTGAAGGTGCCCGTACCGCCGCTCCAGGCCGCTCCCGAAGCACCGGTCATCACACCCGCTAGCGTGATGCTCGCGTTGTTCGCGCACACCGTGCCATTCGTACCGGCATCCACCGTAGGCGCATCCGTGAAGGTGATGACCTTCGTATCACTCAAGGCGTTGCAGTTGCCGTTGCCCGTTGTGGTCAGCGTCAGCGTGAGGCTGCCGAGCGCGAGCTCAGACGGCGTAGGTTGGTAGGTGGCGTTCAGCGTGGTGTTGTTCGGCGTGAAGGATCCCGCGCCGCCGCTCCAGATGCCGCCCGTGGCCACACCGACGGAACCGTTCAGTGCGACCGCTGCGTTGTTGCGGCACACCGAGACATCGGCGCCTGCATCCACCGAAGGACTCGGCGTGAACGAGAGCACCACGTTGTCGCTCACCGCAATGCAGTTGTTGTTGCCCGTGGTGGTCAGCGTCAACGCCACCGAACCGTTGGAGATCTCCGCAGCGGTCGGTGTGTAGGTCGCGTTCATCAATGTGGCGCTCGGGCTGAAGGTTCCCGATCCACCGCTCCACACACCGCCTGTGGCCACCGTGAACGAGCCGTTCATCGTGGCCACCGCGTTGTTCGCGCAGAGCGACTGGTCAGCACCCGCGTTGACCGTCGGCGCAGGCGTGATGCTGAAGGTCACGTTGTCGCTCACCGCGTTGCAGTTGCCGTTGCCGGCAGAGGTCAGGGTGAGCGTCACCGTACCCGCAGCGCGTTCAGCAGCGGTCGGCTGATAGGTCGCGTTCAGCGTTGTATTATTCGGCGTGAAGACGCCGGCACCTCCGCTCCAGATCGCACCGGTGGCGCCGCTCACCGATCCGTTCAAGGTGATCAGGGCGTTGTTCGCGCATACGGTTCCGTTCGCGCCCGCATCCACGACCGGAGCGGGTGTGAAGGTGATGGTGCGCGTGCTGGTCACGGCGTTGCAATTGCCGTTGCCGGTTGTCGTCAGCGTGAGCGTCAAGGTGCCCGCGGCGAGCTCAGCAGGCGTCGGCGTGTACACCGCGTTCAAGGTGGTGTTGTTCGGGGTGAAGGATCCCAGGCCGCCGCTCCACACACCGCCCGTGGCGCCGGATACGGTGCCGGTCATGGTCACCTGCGGATTGTTCACGCAGATGGATACCGGCGATCCCGCGTTCGCTACTGGAGCAGGCGTGAAGTTCAGCGTGACCTGATCCGTGACCGACACGCAGTTGTTGTTGCCGGTGGTGGTCAAAGTGAGCGTCACGGAGCCCGTCGCGATCTCGGCGGCGGTCGGCGTGTAGGTTGCGTTCAGGTTCGTGGTGCTCGGCGCGAAGGTGCCCGCTCCACCGCTCCAGATGCCGCCAGTCGCTACCGTGACGGATCCCGCCAACGTCGCCACCGCATTGTTCGCGCACAAGCTCTGGTCCTGACCGGCATTGGCCGTCGGAGCAGGCGTGATGCTGTACGTCACCTGGTCGCTCACGGCGTTGCAGTTGCCGTTGCCCACCGTAGTGAGCGTTAGCGTGACCGTACCGGCGGTGCGTTCCGCAGCGCTCGGCGTGTACACCGCGTTCAGCGTGGCGTTGTTCGGACCGTACGTACCCGTGCCGCCGCTCCAGACCGCTCCTGTCGCCCCGCTCTGTGAGCCGGCCAGGGTGATGCTGGCGTTGTTCGCGCACACCGTACCGTTCGGACCGGCATCCACCGTGGGCGCCGGGGTGAAGGTGATCAAGCGGCTGCTCTGTACCGGATTGCAGGTACCGTTGCCCGTGCTCGTCAAGGTGAGGGTCAAGGTGCCTCCGGCGATCTCAGCAGCCGTGGGCGTGTAGGTCGCATTGAGCGTGCTGTTGTTCGGGTTGTAGGTGCCCGTACCACCGCTCCACACGCCACCCGTCGCGCCGCTCACGCTGCCGTTCAAGGCTACTTGCGCATTGTTGGCGCAGAGCGAGACCGGCGCACCGGCATTCACTACCGGCGCAGCCGTGAAGTTGATCGTCATCTGATCGGCCACCGCCGTGCAGTTGCCGTTGCCGGTGCTGGTCAACGTCAGCGTCACGGAACCATTCGCGATCTCCGCAGCGCTCGCCGTGTAGATGGCGCCCATGTTCGTGGTACTCGGGTCGAAGGTGCCCGCACCGCCGCTCCACACGCCACCGGTGGCTACCGTGAACGAACCGTTCAGTGCTACCGCAGGATTGTTCGCGCAACGGGTCGCGTCAGCACCCGCATTCACCGTCGGCGAAGGCGTGATGGTGAAGGTGACCGCATCGCTCACGGCGTTGCAGTTACCGTTGCCCACGGTCGTCAGCGTCAGTGTCACGGTACCGGCCGCGCGCTCGGCAGCGGTCGGCGTGTACACCGCGTTCATCGTGGTGTTGTTCGGGCTGTAGGTACCCGCACCACCGCTCCAGATCGCACCGGTGGCACCGGTGAAGGAACCGTTCAGCGTGATCGCGGAGTTGTTCGCGCACACGCTCGCATCCACTCCCGCATTCGCGGTAGGTGCAGGCGTGAAGGTGATCACCTTGCTGCTCGAGACCGGGTTGCAATTGCCGTTGCCCGTGCTGGTCAGCACCAGCGTCACCGTGCCTGCGGCGAGGTCAGCAGCGCTGGGTGTGTACGTGGCATTGAGCGTCGTGTTGTTCGGGCTGAACGTGCCGGAACCGCCGGTCCAGGCGCCGCCCGTTGCACCGATCACGCTGCCGTTGAGGCTTACCTGCGCATTGTTCGCGCAAAGCGTCACGGGTGCCCCCGCGTTCACGGAGGGCGCATCGGTGATCGAGATCGTCATCTGATCCGTCACCGCGTTGCACGATCCGTTACCGGTCGTGGTCAGGGTCAAGGTCACGATGCCTGCTGTGATCTCCGCCGCGCTCGGTGTGTACACCGCACCCATGTTCGTAGTGCTCGGGTCGAAGGTGCCCGCGCCGCCGCTCCAGATACCGCCGGTGGCGATCGTGAAAGAGCCGTTCAAAGCGACGGCCGCGTTGTTCGCGCACACTGTGCGATCGATGCCCGCGTTGGCCGTCGGAGCCGGTGTGATGGTGTAGGTCACGTTGTCGCTCACGGCGCTGCAGTTGCCGTTGCCCACCGTGGTGAGCGTGAGCATCACCGTGCCTGCAGCACGCTCGGCAGCGCTCGGTGTGTACACCGCGTTCGGCGTGGTGTTGTCCGGGTTGTAGGTGCCTGTTCCGCCGCTCCAGATCACGCCGGTCGATACCGTGAAGGAGCCGTTCAGCGTGATGTTCGCGTTGTTCGCGCAGACGGTCGCGTTCGCACCCGCATCCACCGTAGGAGCAGGCGTGAAGGTGATCACGCGGCTGTCCGAAACAGCGTTGCAATTCCCGTTGCCCGTGGTGGTGAGCGTCAGCGTCAGCGTCCCCGCTGCGAGTTCCGCCGGAGTCGGCGTGTAGGTCGCATTGAGCGTGGTGTTGTTCGGCGTGAAGGATCCCGCGCCACCGCTCCAAATGCCGCCCGTGGCGACGGTCACGCTTCCGCCCAGGGCCACGCTCGCGTTGTTGCGGCAGAGCGTCAGGTCCGGACCTGCGTTCGCGGTCGGGCTCGGGGTGAAGTTCAACTGCACTTGATCGGTCACGGCCACACAAGTGCCATTACCGGTGGTGGTCAGGGTCAGCGTGACCGTACCGCTCGCGATCTCGGCCGCGGTCGGGGTGTAGGTCGCGTTGAGGTTCGCGGTGCTCGGCGCGAAGGTCCCGGCGCCGCCGCTCCAGATACCGCCCGTTGCGATCGTCACACTTCCACCCAGGAAAGCCACCGGGTTGTTGGTGCAGAGCGACTGATCGGCACCCGCATTAGCGGTCGGCGCAGGCGTGATCGTATAGGTCACGTTGTCGCTCACCGCGTTGCAATTGCCGTTGCCTGCGGAAGTCAGCGTGAGTGTCACCGTACCCGCAGCGCGCTCAGCGGCGGTCGGCGTGTAGGTCGCGTTGAGCGTGGTGTTGTTCGGGGAGAAGGTTCCCGCACCACCACTCCAGATGCCACCGGTGGCGCCGGTCACGGATCCGTTCAAGCTGATCGTCGCGTTGTTCGAGCAGACACTGCCATTCGCACCAGCATCCACGATCGGCGCAGCCGTGAAGGTGATCACCTTGTTGCTCGATACCGGATTGCAGGTACCGTTACCGGTGCTCGTCAATGTCAGGGTGAGCGTGCCTGCCGCGATCTCCGCAGCGGTCGGTGTGTAGGTCGCGTTCAACGCGGTGTTGCTCGGATTGAAGGTGCCCGTCCCACCGCTCCAGATGCCCCCGGTGGCGCCGGTGACGGATCCGCTCAAGCTCACCTGCGCATTGTTCGCGCACAGCGAAACGGCCGCGCCCGCGTTCACTACGGGAGCGGGCGTGAAGTCGATCGTCATCTGATCGGAGACGGCCATGCAGGTGCCGTTGCCGGTGGTCGTCAACGTGAGCATTACGGAACCGCTGGAGATCTCACCGGCCGTGGGCGTGTACTGCGCACCCATGTTCGTGGTGCTCGGATCGAAGGTGCCCGCACCGCCGCTCCAGATGCCACCGGTTGCCACCGTGAACGATCCGTTCAGCGTGACCACCGCGTTGTTCGCGCACACCGTGCGATCGCTGCCCGCATTGGCCGTCGGCGCAGGCGTGATCGTGAAGGTCACGTTATCACTAACGGCGTTGCAGTTGCCATTGCCCACCGTGGTGAGCGTGAGCGTCACGGTGCCCGCAGCGCGTTCAGCCGCGCTCGGCGTGTACACCGCGTTCAATGTGGTATTGTTCGGACTGTAGGTGCCCGTGCCGCCGCTCCAGGTCGCACCGGTCGCCACCGTGATCGCGCCGGCCAGGGTGATCGCCGCGTTGTTCGCGCACACCGTCGCATTGGCACCGGCATCCACCGTGGGCGCCGGGGTGATGGTGATCACCTTGCTGCTCGATACCGCGATGCAGTTACCATTACCGGTGCTGGTGAGCGTGAGCGTCACCGTTCCAGCGGCGATCTCCGCCGCGCTCGGCGTGTAGGTCGCGTTCAACGTGGTGGCGTTCGGATTGAAGGACCCCGTTCCACCGCTCCAGGCACCGCCTGTAGAACCGGTCACGCTGCCGCTCAAGCTCACCTGCGCGTTGTTGGCGCAGACCGAAACATCCGCGCCCGCGCTCACCACAGGCGCAGGCGTGAAGTTCAATTGTACCTGGTCCGCTACCGCGATGCAACCGCCGTTGCCGGTGGTCGTCAACGTGAGCGTGACAGAACCGCTGGAGATCTCCCCGGGCGTGGGCGTGTATTGTGCACCCATGTTCGTGGTGCTCGGATCAAAGGATCCCGCGCCGCCGCTCCACACACCGCCGGTAGCCACCGTGAACGAGCCGTTCAGCGTGGCCACCGCATTGTTCGCGCAAAGCGTTTGATCCACGCCTGCGTTCACCGTTGGCGCAGGTGTGATCGTGTACGTCACGTTGTCGCTTACCGCGTTGCAGGTACCGTTGCCCACGGTCGTAAGCGTGAGCGTTACTATTCCTGCGGTACGTTCCGCCGCGCTTGGCGTGTACACCGCGTTCAAGGTGTTGTTGTTCGGGCTGAAGCTGCCCGTGCCGCCGCTCCACACCGCACCGGCCGCACCGCTCTGCGAACCCGCCAGCGTGATGTCCGCATTGTTCGCGCACACCGAACCATTCGGGCCGGCATCCACGATCGGAGCCGGCGTGAACGTGATCACCTTGTCGCTGGTCACCGGTAGGCAGTTGCCATTGCCCGTGCTGCTCAGGGTCAGGGTCAAGGTGCCCGCCGCGATCTCGGCCGCCGTCGGCGTATAGGTGGCGTTCAGGGTGGTGTTGTCCGGGGTGTAGGTGCCTGCACCGCCGCTCCATACGCCGCCCGTCGCCCCGGTCACGATGCCGCCCAAGCTCACCTGCGCGTTATTCGCGCAGACCGATACTGCGGCACCGGCACTCACCACCGGCGCTGCCGTGAAGTTGATAAGTACCTGATCGCTCACCGCCACGCAATTGCCGTTGCCCGTGGTGGTCATGGCCAGGGTCACCGAACCGCTGGATATCTCAGCAGCCGTCGGCGTGTATTGGGCCGACATGTTGGTCGTACTCGGATCGAAGGATCCAGCACCTCCACTCCATACACCGCCTGTGGCGACGGTGAACGCGCCGTTCAACTGCACCACGGCATTGTTCGCGCAGCGCGTCTGATCCGCTCCCGCGTTCGCGGTAGGCGAAGGCGTGAAGGTCACGAGCATGCTGTCCGCAACAGCGCTGCACACGCCATTGCCCGTGGAGGTCAGCTTGATCCACACCGAACCGGCCGTCAGGTCCGCCGCGCTGGGCGTGTAGGTGGCGTTGAGGTTGCTGTTGCTCGGGAGGAAGGTCCCGGTGCCGCCTGTCCACACACCACCAACGGCGTTCAACACGTTGCCCGCGAGCTGCACCACGTTGTTGTTGCGGCATACGCTCTGGTCCACGCCTGCATCGGGGATCGGGGTGGGGCTGAAGGTCACGACCATCTCATCATCCTCTGGTGTGCACGGACCGGTGGAGGTCAGCGTCAGCGTGACCGTTCCGATCGCGAGATCGCCGATGCTGGGATGATACGTGGCATTCAATGCGGTCGCATTCGGGCTGAACGTTCCGCTACCGGAAGTGGTCCAGATCCCGGTCGTGCTTCCGCCGGAAACAGTGCCGGTCAGCAACACGCTATCGCCCGCACAGCGCGTCTGATCGCCGCCCGCGCTCACATCGATCCTTCCGGAGAATTCGGAGAAGAAGCCGTAGCGGCAGCCCGAGGTGGCGCCGCCGTTGATGATCGCCAGTGAGAACACATCGCTCGTGTTGCTCACGATGAAGGCCTGGTTCACGGGAACCTGTGTGGTGTTGTACTGGATCCGAGCGGCCATCCATTCACCGCCGGTACCGGGCACCGTTACGAACGCTGAACCCGGTATCGTCGCCGTACCGGGTCCCGTCACCACGAAGTCGTTCTGCGAGCCGTTCCGTACAAGGAGGTTCAGATAGAAGGCCTCGCTTGTACTTCGCGTGAAGCTGAGCTGCGTGCTGCCCGCACAATTCAGTGGCGGCAGGATGGCCATGCCCTGTTCGCAACCGAAGCCGGTGACGTGGATCGCATACAGCGGCTTGGAACCGCTCACGTAGGTCGCGTTGTTGCCACCGCTCGGCAGGTAGTCCATGTCGTGGCGGTAGTACTGTCCCGCGAAGAGCGTGGCCACCGGTGTCGGGTTACCATCGATGTAGACCTGTGTGTTGTTCTGCACCGCCATCACGAAGAGCGACTCATCACCCGTGCCGTTGAGCGCACCTTTCACGGCCACGTAGTCCGTGCCCAGGATGTTCACCGGTACGATCTGGTCCAGCATCAGGTCGTAGCAACCTCCGGAGGGATTGTGGTTCGAATCGTCCTTGATGGAGACCGCGACGGGTTTGTTCGAAAGCACGACCGCACCGGACGGGTGCGTGAGCGGGTCGGTGTGGTTCGTGCCCGTCCAGGCACAGGAATAGGTCTGACCGCGGTTCAGCGTAACGGTGAAGGGCGTCAATGCCGGATGACCATCCACCGGAAGTGGGGAATAGATCATCACCAAGGTCCCGTTCTCCGTGGCGACGATGTCGAAGGAGGCGTAGGCCTTGTTCGGAGCGCCATACCCGTGGTTGTAGAAAGGCGCGTGCTTGTGCAGCGGGATGTAGAACTCGGTACCAAGGCCGTTGGCCCCTTTCAGCGCCGCGATGTCCGGGTTGTTCGCGAAGCTCGGCTCGTAGTAGCAGGTGATGTTCGAGGTGCTCTCGATGAGAAGACCGGTGTTCAACACGGCATCCGTGGGTCGTGTTTCGAGAGCGCTCTTCAGTGCGGTGAGGTCGTAGCGCTGCGCCGTGTTCGCGGCGAGGTTCAGCACGATGGGCGAACCCCCGTTGAACCCCGGGTTCGCGGGCTGCGAAATGGTCACCACCGCCGGCAGACCCGTGGAGGTGACGTTGATGTAGATCGGTTGGTCGCCGTGGGAGGAGGTGACCTCGGGGGGGGCGAGCCAGAATTCGGTACCGGTCTGGGCATGGGACAGCCCTGTGAAGAGCAGCCCAAGCACAAGGAGAAGTGCCTGTTTCATTCGAGAAGGTCCCGGTCCATGAGTGGTGGACCGATGCCGTTCTACGCTGGTGTCGACGAAAAGGGTTCATTCTCCGACGAATGCTCAACGACCGCCTCTTCCTCCTAGCTCCAGCGGGAGACCATCCTGTACTTTGGTCCGGCTCTTGCCACCTCGACCCCCATGCCTCGCCACCTCCTCCTGCTGGCCCTTTCGGGCTTGCTTGCCCTATTGGCATGGACCGTGGACGAGCCGGATGCGGAAGCCCGACTTGAAAAGGTGGCCGAAGGACTTCAGCAGCGCCTCGACGAACGAAGTATGCGGATGGCGCGAGCCACCGCTGCGCTCATGCAGGATCTGGTCGAACTTGGGCCGGACCGCTGGATGATCCAATATGCGCAGGAGCTCGAGGCGGAACACTTCCGCACCGGGGTCACGTACCTCGGATTCGTGGGCGATAGCCTGGTGTGCTGGGCCGGTCGATCACCCGAGGATGCGGTCCTGGTAGCCCGTGACACTGCGTTGGCCCAACGCGTGCTGCCCGGCGGCATCCACCAGCATGTGATGGTCGCCGTGGGCACCATGCACCTGCATGCCCTCGCCCCCGTCTGGCTCACTCCCCCCATCGAGAACCGCTACCTCCAGCGTCGATTCCATTCATCACTGGGGACCCCCGCAGCTCTCTCGGCCCAGCCCAAGGATGCGTCGGGGCCAGTGCTCAAGGATGCGGCAGGCGCTCCGTTGCTGCGCCTCGCATGGCGCGGGGATGCGCTCGACACCGGCCCTTGGATCATAGGTAAGCTCCTGCTTCTCCTGCTTGGTGCAGGTTGTCTCATTGCAGCCATCTGGAACTGGTTGACGCGCGTGATGGGCGATCGTGCGCCCTGGCTCCGTTCACTGGCCTTCATCGGCTTCCTGTTCGCATTGCGCTGGGCGGTGCTCTCCTTCATCCCATCAGCGCCGTTCGACCGGCTGCCCCTCTTCGACCCCGCCACCTATGCCGCCTCATTCGCCTTCCCATCACTGGGTGACCTGGTGATCAATGCTGCGCTCATCGTCATTGCCGTGGTACACACCCGAAGGCAGTTCAGCAAGGCCAGAGGCGCACCACATCTCTATTGGATCCCTCTCATCTGGGGCGGTCTGCTGACAGGTGCTGCATGGATCACCGATACCATCATCGGTTTGGTGAACGATAGCAGTGTGGACCTGGACCTCTACCATGTGCAGAACCTGAACGGCGCCAGCGCAGCGGCCCTGTCCGGCATCGCCTTGCTGTTCATCGCATGGACCCTGCTCGCGGAGACCAGCATCCATGCCATGGCACGGTTCCGCCCTCGTTCCATGCCATGGCTGGTAGCAGCTGTCGTCTTCGCGCTTTCCATTGCTCTGCACCACTGGACCGGTGTGCGCGATACCGCACTGTTCCTATGGCCTCTGCCGATCGTCGCCCTCCTCATCCACATCGAACACGAACGCTCAAGATTCATCCATGCCGTGGTGGGTGTCGGAGTGCTCGCCGCGCTCACTGCACATGTCCTCACGAAGTATACACGCGATCGTGAGCACCGCGAGCGGCTGGTGCTCGCTGAACGCCTCAGTGTGAAGGAGGACCCCGTGGTGGAGGTCCTTTTCCGCGAGGTGGCACCCACCCTACGCGGCGATACGGCCCTGCACAGGATCATCACCACCAGCAAGCCCTGCGCGGCCGGGGAGCTTGATGCGGCCGTTCGCCGGATCTTCTTCGGCGGCTTCTGGGAGCGGTATGATGTGCGCGTCTACGCCCTGGATGCAGAGGCGCGGGTCCGCTGCTCTTCCAGCGCCGATGCACCCCGAAGTCTTGAACTGACGGGTTCGTCCTTCACGGACCATACCGCGCTCGCCGACATGCCCGACCTCTTCTTCGAGCAGGGCGGGACAGAAGGCCCATACTACCACGCACGGCTCGTAGTGATGCCGCACGATCAGGCGATGCCGGGTCAACTCGTGATCGAACTGCATCCCCGGTCCGCCTCGCAGACCATGGGCTTCCCAGACCTGCTCCTCTCTGGCGAGGAAGCTCTCGGCCGACGCACCGACAGGTACACCATTGCCCGCTATGAGCATGGCATGCTCGTGGATCGATCCCACGCCGGCGGCCTCCCACTCTCCTGGACCCGGGAACTCGGGCCGGACGGGACCTTGTGGTACACCGAACGCGGCGTTGAATTCCTGGCCCGTGGGTCACGTGCAGGCACGGTCATCGCGCTTGGCCTAGCGGTACCAGGGGTCCTGGATAAGGCCACCACCTTCAGTTACCTCTTCGCCCTGTTCTCGGTCCTGCTTACTCTGGCGATGGGCGTCCGCAGCGTCGTCCGGTCCGGAGGGATCCCGCCCATGGGCATCGGCGCCAAGGTCCGCATTGCGCTGCTCTCCTTCGCCGTCATCAGCTTGATCTTCTTTGGCGCCGGCGCCAACATGCTCCTCGGTCGGCAGTACACCGAACGCGCCGAAGCCACCATCCTCGAGAAGGCCCGCTCAGCCCATGCCGAACTGCAACAGCGCTTTGACGGTCAGCCAACACTGGGGGAGAACGACGCCAGATACCTGGAACATCTATTGGCGGGCCTGAGCAACATGCTCTTCTCCGATCTCACGGTATACGACGTACATGGTCGTGCGCTGGCCTCTTCTCGGCCCCAGGTGTTCACTAACGGACTGCTCGGCCCTTACATGGAGCCGATGGCCTATGTACGCCTGGTGCTTGAGGGTGCGAGCGACTTCGTGCACGAGGAGTCCATCGGCACGGCGCTTTACCAGAACGCCTACATGCCCCTGCGCGATCGATCCGGTCATGTGCTTGGCCATCTTTCGCTACCCGCCTTCGCGGACCAACGCCAACAGGAGCAGGAGCGCTCCGGTGTGCTCATCGCCGTGGTCAACCTCTTCGTGCTCCTCTTCGCACTCAGCGTGTTGGTGGCGCTCTTCATCAGCAATTGGACCACAAGACCGCTCGACCTGCTGAAGCGCTCACTCGCCAGCGTAGAGCTGAAAGGAACGGACCGCAAGCTCCGCTACCGTGGCCGTGACGAGGTGGGGCAGTTGGTGGAGGTGTACAACCGCAAGGTGGAAGAGCTGCGGGAGAGCGCGGAGAAGCTGGCCCAAAGCGAGCGCGAGAGCGCGTGGAAGGAGATGGCCCGGCAGGTGGCGCATGAGATCAAGAACCCGCTCACGCCCATGAAGCTCTCCATCCAGCACTTCCAGCATACCTGGGACCCGGAGGCGGAGGACGCACGGGAACGCCTCGACCGATTCAGCAATAACCTGGTGGAACAGATCGATGTGCTGAGCCGGATCGCCGGGGAATTCAGCCATTTCGCACAGATGCCACCCGCACATCCGACCACGATCGACCTGTCCGAAGTGGCGCGCACCTCCGTACAGCTCTTCGAGCACGCTCCGGGTTGCACCGTGAAGCTCACCACCCCGGGTGAACTACTCGTGCAGGCGGACCGCGAACACCTGTTGCGCACCTTCAACAACTTGATCAAGAACGCGCAGCAGGCCATCCCTGACGGACGGGAAGGTGAGGTGGAGGTGATCCTGCGTGTGGAAGGTGGCGAGGCGATCGCCGAAGTCCGGGACAACGGCGCCGGCATCCCGGCGGATACCATCGATCATGTCTTCGTGCCCAGGTTCACGACCAAGAGCAGCGGCATGGGCCTTGGCCTGCCCATGGTGAAACGCATGGTGGAGAATGCAGGCGGGCGGGTCTGGTTCACCACCAAAGAAGGGAGTGGCACCAGCTTCTTCCTCGCCTTGCCCTTGCAGAAGTAGCCGATACCTTTGGCCAGGACGATCCTCTGATCGCCACAATTCCTGATCATCCGATCCATTCCGTCCATGTCCTACAAGAACCTCCTCATCACCGACGCCGACTCCGTCCGTACCATCACCATCAACCGGCCCGATCAGCTCAACGCGCTGAACCGCGACACCATCGCGGAGCTG
>JAKQEI010000263.1 GCA_029573495.1 Bacteroidota bacterium
GTTCTCGGTCACGTAGACCGGGATGAACTTGTTGCCATTGTGCACCGCGATGGTCAGTCCCACGAATTCGGGGCTGATGGTGCTGGCGCGCGACCAGGTCTTGATCACGTTCTTCTTGCCGGAGGTCTGTGCATCACCCACACGCTTCGCGAGCTTGTAGTGGATGAACGGCGGTTTCTTGAGTGAACGGCTCATGTGCTATCTGGATCAGGCGCCCTTCTTGGCGTTGATGCGTTCGAGGATGAAACGGTTGCTGCGGTTCTTCGGAGCACGGGTCTTCTTGCCCTTCGCCAGCAGGCCCTTGCGGCTGCGCGGGTGTCCACCCGAAGCACGGCCCTCGCCACCACCCATCGGGTGATCGACGGGGTTCATGGCCACCGCACGTGTGCGGGGACGACGACCCTGCCAGCGGCTGCGGCCGGCCTTGCCGCTCTTCTGGAGCATGTGCTCAGCGTTGCCCACGCTGCCCACGGTCGCCATGCAGGCCACCAGGACCATGCGCAGCTCACCGCTCGGCATCTTCAACGTGGCGTACTTGCCTTCACGCGCGCTCAGCTGGGCGAAGGTGCCCGCGCTGCGCGCGATCGCACCACCCTTGCCGGGCTGCAGTTCGATGTTGTGCACCACGGTGCCCAGCGGGATCTCGCTCAGCGGAAGCGTGTTGCCCACCTCGGGCGGAACACCGCTCTTGCCGCTCATCACCTCCTGGCCCACCTGCAGACCGTTCGGGGCCAGCATGTAGCGTTTCTCGCCATCCGCATAGAACAGAAGGGCGATGCGTGCGGTGCGGTTCGGATCGTATTCGATCGTCTTCACCGTGGCCGGGATGCCATGCTTGTCGCGCTTCAGGTCGATCTCGCGATAGCGCTGCTTGTGACCACCGCCGATGTAGCGCATGGTCATCTTGCCTTGATGGTTACGGCCACCGCTCTTGTTGGTACCGCTGGTCAGCGACTTCTCCGGCACACGCGTGGTGATGCCTTCGAAGTCCGTGATCACCTTGTGACGGGTGCCGGGGGTTACCGGATTGAGTTTACGTACGCCCATTGCTTTTCGGTGCTACCGGGTCAGATGCTGGAGTAGAGGTCGATGGTCTCGCCCGCCTTCACCGTCACGATGGCTTTCTTGAAGCTCGGCGTGCGGCCGTGGAGGATGAGGCTCTTGGTGTAACGCGTGCGGTTCTTGCCGCGGCAGATCATGGTGCGTACACCCGTCACGGTGACGTTGTACTCCTTCTCCACCGCCTGCTTGATCTGCACCTTGTTGCTCGTGCGGGCCACTTCGAACCCGTAACGGCCCTCCTTCTCGCCCTGGGCCGTCATCTTCTCTGTGACGATCGGTCGGATGATGATCTGGCTCATGGCTTACTTGGTGAGGATGGTTTCCAGCGGTGCGATCGCGTCCTTCACGATCAGCAGGCCGTTGGCGTTCATGATGTCGTAGGTGTTCAGCTCGCTGGCCACCACAACGCGGGTGTTCTGGATGTTACGGGCGCTGAGCACGATGTTGTCGTCCTTGCTCGGCACCACCAGTACGCTCTTGCGGCTGTTCAGCTGGAAGGCCTTCAGGATGGCGGCGAACTCGCTCGTCTTCGGGGCGCTCAGTGATACGCTGTCGATCACCTTCAACGACCCATCCTTCGCCTTGTAGGTGAGGGCGCTGCGGCGGGCCAGGTCCTTCACCTTCTTGTTCAACTTGAAGTGGTAGTCGCGGGGCTTGGGGCCGAACACGCGCGCACCACCCTTGAACAACGGGCTCTTGATGCTGCCCTTGCGGCTGCCGCCCGTGCCCTTCTGGCGGTGCAGCTTCTTCGTGCTGCCGCTCACCTCGCTCTTCTCCAAGGTCTTGGCCGTGCCTTGACGCTTGTTGGCCAGGTGCTGTTTCACGTCCAGCCAGATGGCATGGTCGTTCGGCTCGATCGCGAACACCGCGTCGTTCAGCTTGGCCTTCTTGCCGGTGGACTTGCCGTCCTTGCCGTGGATCTCGAGTTCCATCTTATTTCCAGATGATCACGATGCTGCCCTTGGGACCAGGTACGGTACCCTTGAGAAGCAACAGGTTCTTACCAGTGTCCACCTTCACCACCTTCAGGTTCTCGGTGGTCACTTTGTTGCCGCCCGTGCGGCCGGCCATGCGCAGGCCCTTGAACACGCGGCTCGGGTAGGAGCTGCCGCCCAGGGAACCGGGAGCGCGGCTCCGGTCGTGCTGACCGTGGGTGCCTTCGCCCACGCCGCTGAAGCCGTGACGCTTCACCACGCCTTGGAAACCCTTGCCCTTGCTGTTGCCGGTCACGGTCACGAAGCTGCCCTCCTCGAAGATGTCGAGACCCACGGTCTCACCCAGCTTCAGTTCGGTCTCGAACTCCTTGAACTCGTGCGCCTTCACCTTCGGGGTGGTGTTCGCCTTCTTGTA
>JAKQEI010000270.1 GCA_029573495.1 Bacteroidota bacterium
CTTATGTTAAAACAAGGGTACCGGTGAAAACGGCACCTGCGGTAGAAGTTGCAGCTAAGAAGGATACCAATGCCGATGATTCCGCCAATGTAAATACTGCTTTGAACGGTGAGGAAACAGCTGATCAAAATAATCGTGCACAAGTTTCAAACGATACCGATAACAATGAAAGAGTTATAGAATCATCTCCAAGATATATCTATCATGTAGTTCAACCCGGTGATACTTTATGGAATATCGCAAAACGCTATGAAGGTGTTACCGTTGAGATGATTAAAGACATCAATAACCTAAACAATGCAACGCTTAAGCCGGGTACCAAGCTGAAAGTCATTGTTAACAGTTAAAATAATAAAAATATTTTATCCGGGAGCCATCAACATTATAATTGCGGATGTTGATTAGGATCTGAAATAAATCTTAAACTGAAAGCACCTAAGTTAAACTAAGGTGCTTTCTCATTTTTAGTACTATCGGAAAGTCAAATTATTAGTTTACGCTCTAGGTATTTGAATTTTAATCTCGAATCCTTCTCATATTTCCCTTTTTGAAAAGGAGAAATTTAATAAATTTGCAGCGCCAAGTACGGATTGACCGATGGTGTAACTGGCAACACATCTGATTTTGATTCAGAAAAGTCCAGGTTCGAGCCCTGGTCGGTCAACAAGAACCCCGCGAAAGCGGGGTTTTTTTATCGACCGACGACCAGGCGCGGTAGCACCTGGGGGGCGCTGGAAGCGCGGGGCTCGAAGTCGATCCCGCAGGGGCGTGTGGAACCGCGGGAAGCCGTGGTCGGTCAACAAAAGCCCCGTGGAAGCGGGTTCTTAGCTGGACTGATCGCGGTGCCCGAAGTGGCTGAACGGTGGGCGTTCTCCGGTCAATACCGGATCTTATCCTCCTTCGCCTTCCATGCTTCGAAGACCGCCTGCGCCTCCTCCCGAAGGACATGATCGGTGTGGATCCTGCGCTCCGCATAGGGTAGAGGCAGCTCGTCATAGATGAGCTGATCGTCGAAACCTGCGTCGGCTGCGTCGCCGCGTGTGCCGGCGAATACAACGCGATCGGGCCGTGCCCAATAGATCGCTCCCAGGCACATGGGGCAGGGCTCGCAGCTCGTAAAGAGCACACAGCCATCCAGCTGGAAGGACCCGAGCTGCTTGCACGCCTCGCGTATCGCCACCACCTCCGCGTGAGCCGTTGGGTCGTTCGAGCTGGTGACCCGGTTATTGCCTCGGCCGACGATCACGCCGTTCTTCACGATCACACAACCGAAGGGCCCCCCATCACCGCGTTCCATCCCTTCCCGGGCGAGCGCGATGGCGGCGCGGATGTAGTCGATGTCCGAGGTCTGTGGCATGATCACGTGTGTTAGGTGTGCACTGTTGCGATCGCGGAACGCTCAACTCACGGTGGCGATCCCCAGTTCCTTGAATTGATCGGCATCCAACCGGCTGGGCGCATCGATCATCGTATCCCTGCCCGCATTGTTCTTCGGGAAGGCGATGAACTCCCGGATGTCGCTGCGGCCCCCGAATAACGCCACCCAGCGGTCGAAACCGAAGGCGGCACCACCATGCGGCGGCGCGCCGTATTCGAAGGCATCGAGCAGGAAGCCGAACTTGTAACGCGCGTCCTCGTCCGTGAAGCCCAACACCCGGAACATCGCCTCCTGCATCGACCGGTCGTGGATGCGGATGCTGCCGCCTCCGATCTCCGTTCCGTTGATCACGAGGTCATATGCGTTCGCCTTCACCATGCCGGGATCCTGTTCCAGCAAATGCGCATGCTCGGGGATCGGCGAGGTGAACGGATGGTGCATCGCGTGCCAGCGACCCGAAGCTTCGTCCTTCTCCAGCAGTGGGAAGTCCAGTACCCAGAGCGGCTCGAACCGCCACGGATCACGCAGACCCAGTTGATCGCCAAGGTGCAGGCGCAACTCGTTCAACTGCTTGCGGGTCTTGACCGCAGGACCGGCCATGATGCAGGCAAGGTCCCCGGGCTTCATGCCGAAGCGCTCGGTCCAGTTGGCGAGGACCTCCGGGCCATAGAACTTGTCCACCGTGCTCTTCAGGCCTTCCTCCGTCCATTTCAGGAAGACGATGCCGGAGGCACCTATCTGCGGACGCTTGACGAAGTCGATGAGCGCATCGGTCTGTTTCCGGCTCCATCCGGCGCAGCCTTCGGCATTGATGCCTACGACGAGTTGCGCTTCATCGAAGACCTTGAATCCACTGCCCTGCGCGAGGTCGTTCAGTTCCTTGAACTTCATGCCGAAGCGCAGGTCGGGCTTGTCGCAGCCGTAGTCGCGCATCGCCTCGTCATAGCTCATGCGGGGGAAGGGGGCATCGAACTCTCTGCCAAGGATCGCCTTGAACAGGTGCTTGGCGAGCCCTTCGAAGGTCCTGAGGATATCCTCGCGCTCCACGAAGGCCATCTCGCAGTCGATCTGTGTGAACTCCGGCTGGCGGTCGGCGCGGAGGTCCTCATCGCGGAAGCACTTCACGATCTGGAAATAGCGGTCGAAGCCGGCCACCATCAGCAACTGCTTGAAGGTCTGCGGGCTCTGGGGCAGGGCGTAGAATTCGCCCTGGTTCATGCGGCTGGGGACCACGAAATCCCGCGCACCTTCGGGGGTGCTCTTGATCAATACCGGGGTCTCCACCTCCAGGAAGCCCTGCTCGCTCAGGTAGTTGCGGACGGCGATGGCCATGCGATGCCGTAGTTCGAAGTGGCTGCGCACGAAAGGCCGGCGCAGGTCGAGGTAGCGGTACTTCATCCGCAGTTCGTCGCCACCGTCCGTGTCCTCCTCGATGGTGAACGGAGGGAGTTTCGCCTCGTTCAGGATATTCAGCTCCTGCACGACGATCTCAACCTCACCAGTGGGGATGTTCTTGTTCTTGCTCTCACGCTCGGTCACAAGGCCGCTCACCTGCACGACGAATTCGCGACCAAGCACGCGCGCCTGCGCCACCAGGGCCTGTTCCACCTCATCCCCTGGATGGAAGGCCAACTGCGTGATGCCGTAGCGATCACGCAGGTCAACGAAGGTCATGCCGCCGAGGTCGCGGGTACGCTGTACCCAGCCAGCCAGGGTCACGGTCTTTCCGGCGTCGGTGAGGCGGAGTTCGCCACAAGTGTGTGTGCGGTACATGGGTGGAGGTCCCGGCCTGTCAGTGCACCGGGTCTTAACAATGGCGCGAAAATACCGGGATCGGTCGTACCGGCTATTGGACCGTGAACGTCAGTGCCCTGCGGATGATGTCCCCATCCGATTCCTGCACGCTGAAGGTCCATCGCTCCGTACCGGCCACCGGCCGGATGCGGATCACCTTGTCGAAGGCAAAGGTCTCCGTCCCGATCGGCAGGCTATCCTGCACCTCTTCGGATCCATTGTCATACTTCGAGAGCACCTTGAAGGTGTTCAGCGCGTCATCGCCCTTGTTGATCCGCACGCCAACGAGCAGGGTGTCATTCACCGCCACCGTATCGCTCTGATAGGTGTAGCCCTCTTCGATGACGAACTGGATCGTCGGATTCACGGAAGGCCGGTCGTTATCCCGGTTGCAACTGGCGGATACCAAGGTGACGCCAAGTGCCAGGAGGGCCGATGATCGAAGGAATGGCGCGGCATGCATGAGAAGGCAAAGGTAGGGTGCCTGTTTCAAGCGACAGGTGACACCATGGTCAACCGTTCGACAAGGGCGGGCAGCATCACGCCACGTTCAACCGTCTGACGGGAAAGCCCATCACCATGCGTACGCTCCTCTTCGTGTTGATGACCCTTGTGTTCGTGCCTGCCCGTCCGTGTTCATGCTTTGGACCGGATACCTTCTGTGGCGTGTTGAACCCGCCTTTCGCCCAGCCCGAATGGTGGCTTCCGGATGCGGTGGTGATGGTGGTACCGGTGCTGCATGAGCACTACGGCATGGACGTGGCTGTCCTGCAGGTGCTTCAAGGCGCGGTCAATGCCGATACCGTTCGCGTATGGGGCGATAACGGTGCCTTATGTCGCCTTTACACGGGTTGGGCCATCGGTGACACCATCATTCTTGGGCTGCACCATTGTGATCTGGCCGGGAACAGCATCCAGAACCCGGAGTATCCACCGGACCTTGAGCGCCCGGAGGACTACATGATCAGCGCTTGCGGAGTGTACATGCTCGACTATGCGGGGGGCATGGTAGTAGGGCGGATCGATTCATCAATGGAGCAGGAGATGACCTTGACGGCCTTTGCGGAGACCATCGGCCAATGTGCGCTGGTGAACACCGTTCCCGAGGAGCCAGGTATCGATGCATTGGTCGTTCGGACCTGCCGCAACGGGATCAAGCTGGAATGGACTGGTCCCGGGTCGCCAGCTCGTCTGACGCTGTTCGACCTTCAAGGGCGTGCTGTATGGGACAGAGGGTGGGTGGGCGGACCCGTGATGATACAGGACATCCCTCAAGGGGTGTATCTGGTCCAGGTGTATCTGGGAACTGGACGCCTTGTGCGCCGGGTGGCGACCGGATGATCGGATGAGCGGACCATACAGCTCCCGCTGGTGCGGAGGGGCTGGAGCCTTGTTGGTACAGGATGGCGTGGGCGGGTGAACGACCGGCATGCTTTCGCCACCTTCACGCCACGATATCGCACCATGGTCCCCAAGGTCAACTCCCCGTTCACACGTTTCGCCAAGCGCGTCTCGCTGGTCACTGGTAAGCCGCTCACGTTCATCCTCGCACTGTTGGTCATCCTCGCCTGGGCCATCACGGGTCCATTGTTCCAATACAGTGACACCTGGCAGCTCGTGATCAACACCGGTACGACGATCATCACCTTCCTCATGGTCTTCCTCATCCAGAACACACAGAACCGCGATACGGAGGCCTTGCAGATCAAACTGGATGAACTGATCCGTGTCCAGAGCGAGGCGAGCAATGCCTTGCTCGATCTGGAGGAGATGGATGATAAGGAGCTGTCACGTGTACGACAGCTCTACCTCGAACTCGCGCGCCTTGAACGGGAGAAGTCACAGTCGGTCTAGGACCGATCTCGCGGGAGCACTTCCTATCTTGCTCACATGGTCGACGCGTGGAACGCGGTTGAGTTGATCGAGGACAAGCTGGGGGGGGTGGATGAAGGCGCTCGTCCAGATGCTGCCCAATCTGGTGCTTGCTGCGCTCATCGTGGTCCTGGGTTCCTTGGTGGCCCGGCTGGCACGCACCCTGATCCGGAAGTTGCTGGGCAGGGCGGTGCCGAGCCGGACTCTGCTCCGCCTCATTGGCAACAGCACCTATTTGCTCGTCATCATGGTGGCGTTGTTCGGTGCGCTGTCCGTGTTGCACCTGGACAAGACGGTGACCTCCATCCTCGCAGGGGCCGGCATCATCGGACTCGCCCTCGGGTTCGCCTTCCAGGATATCGCGGCCAACTTCATCTCGGGGATCCTCATGGCCGTCCAGCGCCCGGTCCGTGTGGGCGAACTGATCGAGACCGGCGACCATTTCGGCACGGTGGAGCGCGTCGATCTCCGGACCATGGAACTGCGGAACCAGCAAGGTATCCAGGTCATCATTCCCAACAAGGATGTGTTCCAGAGTGCCCTCCTGAACTATACACGGAACGGCACACGGCGCATCGACCTGCAAGTGGGGGTCAGCTACGCGGAGGACCTTGAGCAGGTCGAGCGCGTCACCACCACGGCGGTCAGGAACGCGGAAGGAGTGCTTGCCGACAGGCCCGTCGAGCACTACTACATCGAGTTCGGCGATAGCAGCATCAATTACGAGGTGCGGTTCTGGATCGAAGCCCGGGGTCAGGGCTATTACAACAACATCCGTAGCCTCGCCATCAAGGCGATCAAGGCGGCGTATGACAAGGAGGGGATCACCATTCCGTTCCCGATCCGCACATTGGACTTCGGCATCAAGGGCGGCGAGAAGCTCAATGCGATGCTGAGGCCGGACGGGCAGGCATCGACGGGACGGCATTGAACTACTTCGCCCGCATCCTGTTCCCCTTCGCCTCGTGGGTGAGCTCGCATAGGCCCAGTGCTTCCATCAACGGTGGCACATACACGCCGAAGCGACCGCGCAATCCCTTTTTCAGGCCGTACCAACCTTTCACGGGGTTCTGTTCGCTGCGGCCCCACGCCTCCACGGTGCCTTCTTTCGCGGGCTTCTGCTCGTCGGCACCGCCGAGGTCCATCCAGTCGCCGTGCTTCTTCAGCATGGCGTGCAGGTCATTGATGCATCGTATGTCATAGAGCAGAACCGTCTTCCCGACGGTGCAGATGAGCACCTGCTTGCCGTCCTTCTCATCGACATGCATGGTGTATTCCGAGCTGCCGGGAGGCGTTCTCAATTTCCATGGTTTGTCCTTGCCGCGCTTTTCCATGACCGCCAAGGTACCGGCTTGACTTTGATCCGTATCGCGCATCTTGCAGTGTGAAGCGGCTTCTCGCGGATATACGATCCTGCACCACTTGTGCTGACCGGTTGCCTCTTGGCCCTCGTCCTGTCCTACAGGCTTCTACCGAGAGTCGTATTATCATCATCGGTCAGGCACCCGGGAAGGTCGTGCATGGCTCCGGCATCCCTTGGGACGATAAAAGCGGGAACAACCTACGAGCGTGGCTCGGTGTCACCAATGACCAGTTCTACGACCCCGGCCTCTTCGCCTTGGTGCCGATGGGCTTCTGTTATCCAGGAAGGGGAAGCAGCGGTGACCTTCCTCCGCGACATGAATGCGCACCGTTGTGGCATACGAAGTTGTTCGGTGCGATGAAGAAAGCGAAGCTCAACGTGCTCATTGGCCAGTATGCCCATGCTTACTACTTGGGTGATCGGTCGAGATCGTCGCTCACGGAGACGGTGAGACACTTCGATGACTACCTGCCCAGGTACTTCCCGTTGGTCCATCCATCGCCGCGCAACAACATCTGGCAGGCGAAGAATCCATGGTTCGAGGAGCGTGTGCTGCCCGAATTGCGGAGGCGCATCAACGCGATCCTGACAGCTTGAGCCTGCGGCCCACGAGGTCCACTGGTTCTCCTGTTCCCGCTCGATGGCCTCGAAGAGCGCCGTGAGATCCGTTGTTCAGATACCGTATCGACCCGCTCAGCTCCGCTCGAAGGCCTGGTAGGCATGCACGTCGATGGTGCTGAAGAAGCTGCCCATCTCCGGCGCCTGGCCGAGCACGCCCAACGCCTGCATGAACACGTTGCGGTCCTTCCAGCCGATC
>JAKQEI010000283.1 GCA_029573495.1 Bacteroidota bacterium
CGTGTCAGGTTCAGGATGTCCTTGTTCTCCTTGTAGGTCTGAAGCTCATCCTCGTGCTGCTCCAGGATAACGGTAACCTCTCCGAGCTGTTTGTCAATGTAGTTGAGCGTGTTCTCGTTGATGTCGAATTCGCTCTGCAATGTGTAACGGATGTACTCGTATGACAGCGTATCCAGGAACATCTTCGCACGCGTGCCGACCTCATCCTCCACGGTCACATCCAGGATCGTGGTGAATTCCTGATTCTCCACCTTCATTCGGCCTTTGTACCGTTTGACCAAGCCTCCTCGCTCGTGCTTGATGAACTGGTAATCCGTGCCAGCAGTCCGCTCCAATGCCGCACCATCGAAGAACGGTGAGCGCTGAACGCGCAGGACGAACTGGTTGGCAGGGTCCCTGACCTCCTCATCGAAGCGGAAGACCAACTTCTCCAACTTGCCGTTCCGGTCGTAGCTGATCTCGTACTTGGTGCTGTCGAGCACCTGGAGGTCGATGGGCCGGTCGTACAGCTTCGCATCGTAGATGTCCATGTGTACCTTGAACGGCAACGCCCCGTAGACCTGGGTGGTCTTGAAACGCCCGACGATGAAGTAGGACACATCGAAGTCCAGCTTTGACAGGGCCGCGTCGATCAGGTCATAGGAGGTCAGGACCCGCTTCTGGTTGACGATATCGCTGTACGACTGGACATAGCCAAGGCTCTTGTACACCTGGTTCTGGTAGTCGTACACCTCATTATCCTTCAGCAGGATCTGGGTGGTGGCCCCATAGATATCCGGCAGTTTATAACTGTACAAGTAGGACAACACCCCCGATAGAAGGAGGGCCACGACCACGAAATACCAGTTCTTGGACGCGATCCGGAGGAAGTACCGGAGGTCCTTGGCATCAATGATACTCCCGCGCTGCTGGGGTTTGGTCGCTGCCATTCGCCTGTTCGACAACCCTTCGGCGGGTGATGCGGGGGGCGGACCCTGTCGCTTTTCCGGAAGGGTCGCAAATATAGCTCCCCCTGCCGGTGGGACCACGGATCGCCGTGACGCAAGATCGATACTGGACAGGCTGGGGATGAAATGGTAGGTTTGTCTATCTTTGACCGCTTTCGTTATCGCGCATGAAGAACTCGCTCCGCTTTGTCCTCCTGACCACTGCGATGATCCTGCCTTTCGCCGGTGTCGTGATGGCACAGGGGGTAGGCGGCCAGCCCCCATGCTGGCCTCCGCCCTGCATTCCCATTGATGGAGGTGTGAGCCTGTTGATCGCCGCCGGCACCCTGCTCGGAGGCAAGAAAGCCCTGGACCTGCGTCGTAGCCACAAGCGTTCCGCTTGATGCCCAGGCCGTTCACCACACGGGTGGTGATGGCCGACCCGGTTCTGCGCTTCCTGCTGGCCGGGGTCCTGCTCTACACCATCTGGCATTTCACCTATGAATTCCTGATCCATCCGGACGGGGTGCTGGACCTCGCGGTGATCGATTCCTTGGTCTGGCTGGCCGGCGGCTTGCTGCGCCTGGCTGGTTATGATCTGTTGCCGGATCCAGGGTTCGACTCCAATCGCTACCTCGGCATCCAAGGTGGCAGCCATCTCTGGATCGGTGACCCCTGCAACGGGGTCAGTTTGTTCGCGGTCTTCCTCATTTTCCTGGTGGCCTATCCCGGACCACTGAAGCACAAGCTCTGGTTCGCTCCCATGGGCATCCTGAGCATCCACCTCATCAATGCGATCCGTGTGGCGGTGCTCTGTGTGGTCGCAGCCATCGACTACGACTACTTCAACTTCAACCACGACTACACGTTCTACGTGGTGGTCTATGGCTGGGTCTTCCTCTTGTGGTACATCTGGGTGAAGCGCTTCGCGCGGACCACCCCGCAGCCCGACCCATGAACCGTTCTGCCGGCATCGCATTGGTGCTCATCCTGGCCGTCATGCTCGGAGCCGTCAGGGAGTTCTTCTTCCTCAACCTCAATTACGCGATCGATCATCTGGCCAACCACCGGGCGTACTCCTATGCGCACAGTGCGTTCCAGGCCATGGTGGACGGGATGACGCTTCAGCAACTGGTCCTCGTGAAATGGGTTGCCGCCGGCCTCTTCATCCTGGCCATGCTGGGGATCACCATCCGAATGGCGCGCCTGCTGTTCTACGACCACCGCTACCGTTCGCCCATCATCCTGCTCACCGTACTAATTGCCGTCCTCGCTCTCCTGCTCCACTTCGCCGGCAGCTGGCACCCGGCCTTCGACCTGGTCTCGGTCAAACTGTTGCACCTGCTGCAATACCCTGGCATCCTGCTTTTCCTGTGGATCGCATCCATGCTCCGCAGGTCATCGGCCGTTGCTTGATGGCGCCGGTTACCTTTGGCTCCCACCGATGGAACGCGACAACTCGATCTTCGACCTGATCGGCCAGGAGAAATGGCGACAGACCAAGGGACTTGAACTCATCGCCAGCGAGAACTACGTGAGCGAACAGGTCCTGGAGGCCATGGGTTCGGTCCTGACGAACAAATATGCGGAAGGGCTGCCCGGAAAACGCTACTATGGCGGGTGCGAGATCGTGGACCAGGTGGAGAACCTCGCGATCGACCGGGTGAAGAAGCTGTTCGGCGCGGCCTGGGCCAATGTGCAGCCCCACAGTGGCGCGCAGGCGAACGCGGCCGTGATGCTCGGCTGCCTGAAACCGGGCGATACGATCCTCGGATTCGACCTGAGCCATGGAGGGCACCTGACGCACGGCAGTCCGGTGAACTTCAGCGGCAAACTCTACCGGGCCACCTTCTACGGGGTGCGCGAAGAGACCGGGCAGGTCCACCTGGAGGATGTTCGTGCAAAGGCGCTCGCGGAGAAGCCGAAGCTGATCATCTGCGGCGCCAGCGCCTACAGTCGTGATTGGGACTTCGCCGGATTCCGGGCCATCGCTGATGAGGTGGGTGCGCTGCTGCTGGCGGACATCAGTCATCCGGCAGGACTCATCGCTGCGAGGTTGCTGAACGACCCGCTGCCCCATTGCCATGTGGTGACGACCACGACCCACAAGACCCTGCGCGGCCCGCGCGGTGGCCTGATCATGATGGGCAACGACTTCCCGAACCCCTTCGGTCTGAAGACCCCGAAAGGCGAAACGCGAATGATGAGCGCGGTCCTCGATGGAGCGGTCTTCCCCGGTACCCAGGGTGGTCCGCTCGAGCATGTGATCGCCGCCAAAGCGGTGGCCTTCGGAGAGGCCCTGACACCTGGTTTCGTCACCTACGGCCGTCAGGTCATCGCGAACGCCCAGGTGATCGCGAAAGGCCTGGTCGATCTGGGATACAAGGTGATCAGCGATGGAACGGACAACCACAGCATGCTGATCGACCTGCGGAACAAGGGCGTGACCGGCAAGGAGGCCGAGGCAGCGCTCGGAGCGGTGGACATCACCGTGAACAAGAACATGGTGCCCTTCGACACACAGAGCCCCTTTGTGACGAGCGGGATCCGGCTGGGCACTCCGGCCATCACGACGCGCGGCCTGAAGGAGGTGGAATGTGCTCAGATCGTACAGCTGATCGATGCGGCCATCGCGCACCGCGAGAAGCCGGCTGAACTGGACCGGATACGGTTCCAGGTCGACGGCATGATGCGCCTACGACCGCTCTTCGCCCGCTGATATCAAGGCTTCTGCAGGACCAGCGCGTACCCGAACGGGAAATCGTTCGCCGTGCGTCGGGAGAGCTTCGCGCCAAGACCACCGCGTACGAACCAACCGGTGAAGGCCTGTGCGAACCTGGCCATCGGTCTCCCGACCAGGGGCACGCCACGGACCGTTTTCGAGAAGAGATCCGTCATGATCTCCGGCACACCGCCGATGCTCTCCAGTTCGAGCACGGTGAAGCCGGCATCCTCCGTCATGGCACGCAAGGCGTATTGCGTGTAACGATAGTAGTCGAAGGGCTGTTCATGCAGACCGTAGTAGTACGGCACGTTCATGATCACCCGTCCACCCGGCGCCAGGATGCGGTACATCTCGCGGATCAGCTCTTCCGGACGACGGATATGCTCGAGCACATCGGATAGAACGATGGTATCGAACGAAGCGTCGGGATAGGCGATGGGCTGATTGAGATCCTGCTCCTGATCCAGGTAGGGGTTCTGGTGAAGGCTATTTCCCCAATCCACACAGGTGACCGTCTCCACATGTTCCTTATAGGTCGCGTAAAGGGGCACATGGCCACAACCCAGATCGATCAAACGCCCTTGCGCGTACTGGGGTAGCGCCCGTTGGTAGAAGCGGCCGATCAGGTCCACCATCACCCGTGAGGCGATGCCCACGGCCTTCGGGTCGCGGGATCCGATCAAGCGACCCTTCCGCAGCACGAACTTGCTGGGCTTCCACTGGTCCACGTTGCGCATGGCCCGCGAAGTAACGGGCTTTCCCTCAAGCGGGCGCGGAAGCGGACCCGACCCGCTCATCGCGCCTGGACCAGGCGGAATAGACCACCAGGAAGGCCATGCCCATGTCCAGGATCCCGAAGGTCAGACCTGTGCCGAGGTGGAACACCACGCCCATCAGCATCCACCAACCCCGTGTCCGCTTCCACCAGACCGCGATCGGAAAGGTGAGTTGGAAAAGCAGCACAGCGTAGTTCA
This sequence comes from Bacteroidota bacterium, assembly GCA_029573495.1. Classification (GTDB taxonomy): domain Bacteria; phylum Bacteroidota; class Bacteroidia; order Flavobacteriales_F; family PHOS-HE28; genus PHOS-HE28. Next base: position 4,626 of record JAKQEI010000283.1, read on the forward strand.
TGAACACGGCCAGCAGGGGTACCGTGGCAAGCCAGGAGGGCCCGTACGCCCCGTCGGTCGCAACGATGGCCATGGCATCACCTGCAAGCCAGTGCACGCCCGTCAACTTCTGGATACCCGTGACCGCATAGGCCGCCAACAGTTGAAGGCGGATGATCCAGAATGCCGACAGGTGCAGCACATGCTTCGCGCCTACCCGAGCTTGGGTTTCCGGCTCCTTCCCTGGAAGGAGGATCATCCAGAACAACACGTTCGCGATAAGCTGATGACCGCCGGTGGACGTGAGCCAGGCGAAGTTCACCAAACTGCTGAACAGCACCCACTGGACGAGGGTGAGGTACCAGCGTGCCGGGAGCAGGGCGCCGTGCAGGGCGATCGCCATCACCAGCACCACCGCGATGATGGCGCCCTGTGGAGGCAGCCAGGAGCCGAACGCATGGGTGAGCATCGCCGCGACGCCCGGTGGAGCCGGCAGTTGGGGGACGGCCGGATGTACCCAGATCCACTCCGCAGCGGGCAGGCTGGACAGCAGGTAGCCGAAGATCCACGCGTTCACGGCGCGCTGGAGCCAACGGACGGCGTGCCAAGGGAGCTTCACGGTAGCGGTGGATCAAGAAGGGTGTAGGTCACCGCACGATGAGCGGGTTCTTGGGCATCCACCACACAACGCTCCACCAACCGGAAGCGCAGGTCCGGAACATCGCGACCGATGTCACGCACGAGCCCACGCAAGCTGCCCGCCAGGATCGGATCCAACGAACCGCCCGAACGCAGACCATCGGACACCATCTGGGCAAGCGGACGGGACATGCGCCTTAGCAGATAGGGTCGATCCTCCGGGATCAATGGTCGCCAGGTCCCATCCGGAAGACCAACCTCCAGTTCACGATCACATGGCGACGGGTCCGGTGCGAAGAGGTTCCAACGCTGGTGGAACCACGGCCGCACATAGTGCTGGCTCCAGGCGTGCAGGCGTTCAGGCACCCAGCCTACCGGGAGCGTATAGGAGAGCACGACCGTCAGGTGCACAGCGATGACGATGGGAACGACCGATCGGAGCAATCGTGACTTCATCCGATCATGAGTGATATGAACAGGTTTCGACCCATACGCCCCCGCACGAAGGTGATGAAAACGACGAATAGGTTGATCTAGTCTGATCGTGACCGGACGTGCTTCAGCCGGGCCTATGACATCGTTCTATCCTGGTTCCAGACCGACGCCGATGTCCCGCCTTGAACGGCCCGTTCTTCGCACCTTTGCCAAGTTTGGAAAAGACCGCCTCTTCGCCTGGACGTGCAAACCTCGGCCATCTGCCGTACCTGGACGGTCTACGAGGCGTAGCGATCCTAGCCGTCCTGTGCTTCCATTGCCTACACCCAGCATTCGGGTTCGACCAACTCCCTTGGGCCGGGCAAAATCGCGATTGGGGACACTCTTTGGAATTCCTGTTGATATATCCTTTCTCGCTGGGCTATCTCGGCGTGGCCATATTCTTCGTCATCAGTGGTTATTGCATTCACCTGAGCCACATGCGCAATTCACGGGATGGCTGGACGGTTTTTTTCATACGACGCTGGTTCCGGATCTATCCAGCGTACTTGTTCGCGATCGCTCTGTTCATGTTCATCCCTCCCTGGGGTGGACCTTGGATGAACTTCGATCGCCTGACCCAGCTTTCTGCCAATCTGTTGGCAGTCCAAAATCTATGGAAAGACCTGCGCTTCGGGATCAATCCATCATTCTGGAGCATCGCCGCAGAGATCCAGTTGTATCTCATTTATCCACTTCTCCTAGCACTTGTTCGGCGCACCGGATGGAGAAGAGCTCTGTTCCTTGCCGCTTCCTTGGAATTGCTCCTCCGCTTGATGCCATTCTTCCTTGCGCGAGCAGGTCTCCCCAACCTACCCTTCGCGTTGCGATCGACCCCATTCACTTATTGGGCCAGTTGGTCCATCGGTGCGTACCTGGCCGAGATGCATATGCAACAGAAGGTCCCCATGTTCACCGTGATACGATTCGACCTGGTTCTGTTCCTCACCATCCTATCGGCTCAGTTCAAGCCCACCCAATCATTGACATTCCCGTTATGCGCTTTGGCCACGGCATTGGCCATGGAACGCCTCCACCAAGGCCAGTGGAAAGTCGCCTCGGAGGGATGGTCCCATTGGCTCTGGACGCATCTTGCCAAGGTCGGTGTGGTCAGCTACAGCTTCTACCTCTTCCACCAACCGATCCTGAGCAAGGTGGGGAAAGGCCTGCGGGATACACTTCCTCCACTGGCCATCGTTGGCTGTCTGCTGCTACTCTACCCCCTCATCCTGCTTGTGGCAAGGCTCGGTCATCGTTACCTGGAGCTGCCATCCATCGCCCTCGGTAAGAAGGCGATCAACCACCTGCGAGCCCGAAGAAGCATCGGTTGATCAGAGTGCGGGAAAAGCTGGACCACTCTTCCCGCCCATGTTCCCACCTTTGCGAGCCATGGCCCAGAACCCCAACGACCCTTCCCTCCGCTCCTGGATACCTGTACCAGGTAACAGCGACTTCCCCATCCAGAACCTCCCGCTGGGTATCGCCGCCTGGAATGGCGAAGCACCCGTGCCTTGCACGCGGATCGGCGATACCGTGGTCGACCTCAGCATCCTCGCCGATTCCGCGATGCTCGATGGGCTCGGCATCCCGCGCGAGGCCTTTCTGGCGCCGCAGCTGAACGCCATCATGGCCCATGGCAAGCCGGCCGTGAGCGCCTTGCGCCAGCGATTGAGTGAACTGCTGCGTGCCGACAACGTGAGCTTCCGCGACGACAACACGCTGCGGGAGGATGCGCTCCTTCCCATCGACCAGGTGGTGATGCACCTGCCCGTACAGGTGGGTGATTACACC
>JAKQEI010000210.1 GCA_029573495.1 Bacteroidota bacterium
GCCATCCACCAGCACGAGGTCCTTGCCGCCGAAGGTGTGCACACCGGCGGTGATGGGTGCGGGGGTGAAGTGGGGGCGGCAAAGCAACAGACCAACAGGGCCTGTGCTCAGCCGCACGTTCAGGTTGGTGATCGGGTGTAATGCGGATGGCCACATGCGTTCGGGTGTAACTCCGACCACAAGGAATGGATCCCATGGCTGGCGTACCGTATTGGGCGCCGATGCATCAATAGCGCCATTGTCGGATGCCAGCGGGACCGCATCCCTATGGAATTAAGTTCCGGACAAGGTGGGGTGGCCGCGCAACGGGCCGACCCAAGGTACCCACCAATGCCGCCTTTCAGATATCTTGGTACCCATTGTCAACCTTATGCGTCCGCTTCTCTCCCTCTGCCTGGTGGCCCAGTTCGGCCTGCAGGCCGCGACCGGGCATGCCCAGTGCAAGGCCTTCGAAGGCGACCGTGGCGAGCTGAAGTACCAGCCGCGAGGCGCGGTGCCGGCGGAAAGGCGCTGTGAGGGGTTCACGAAGTTGGACATGGCGGCGCTGGAGGGCGAGGTGGTCTCCATCACCCGTGGCCGCCCCTCCTACTATTCCACCGCGAAAGAGGTGATCATGATCTCGGCACCCGCATCCACCGATGCCTCCGTGCTGGAGTGCATCGGACGTGCGCGCGTGGGAGGCGGTTTCTACCGGCTGGATATGGAGCTTGCACCGGGTGAGACGAAGTTGATCCCGGTGAAGGATGTGCTCCTGGCGGGCGGCATCAAGAACGATCACCTGGGGGTGACCCTGCGGCGGGCCAACACCGAGGACACCTTCCTGCCCGTGGTGGTGAGCTCCCGGATGCGCAATGGGGCCGTGGGCGCGGCTGATAGCCTGTTCATCAAATTCCTGCCACGGATCCTGCTGCGCGATCTCCAGGTGGTGGTGTATGAACCCACTTCCCGGCAGGAGCTCTATTCGGGCGCTGTGAAAGGTTTGCTCATGAACGATAGCGAGGTGCAGGTGGGCGTGCCGATCACGCGACTGGGCCTCACGCCCGACAAGGAGCGCACCGTGCTGGTGCAACTGAAGAGCAAGGCCGAGAACGGCGGACCCCTGCTTGACCGTTCCTTCCAGGTGCAATTCCCCAAGGAATAGGGGCGATGGGCTTGTTCAGGCGGTTCATCGTCCGTTGGAACTTCTGGCGGGAACAGAGCCGGTTGCGCCGCGAGCTCGGGAGGCAGCGCCAACGCCTCTTGATGGATCTGACGCACGCCGTGCGGCACCCCGCATCGGGCGGTCGGGCGGACAAGGTCGGGAGGGGTCTTGAGCGTTTGCGACAAGTGGATACGGTGTACAAGGAGTTGGTACTCCTGCGGTGGAAGCGCATCACCGTCATGCTGCTGATGCTTGTGGCCACCACCTGGGCGGTGCTGCTGAACCTCAAACAGAGCCCGGCACCCTTCCAACTGAACGGCAACTTCAGCTCCGTTCTCTTTCGCGCCACCACCGCCATCGAATTGGAGCCGGGTTATAGTGCACCATGGCAGCGGGTGGCCCGCATGGTGCATGTGGATACCACCTGGTCGTACACGGCGGGCACTCCCTTTCCCGAACGCGTTCCGCAAACCCTCGTGTCGAATGATCCGGAGCCACTATGGCTGAGCCATATCCGCATCCCCTCGGGAACCATGGTCCGCCTTCAACGCGATGGCAACAGTTGGGCCCTGGCCATGTGCCCACCGCGTGAGACCCGTTCCGCACTCAGTATCACGATCTACAAGGAGCACGGTGCCTGGGGCCGGGAAGGGGACAGTACCACCACCTACCCGGACGGGATCACGTTGTCGGCCGCATCGGAATGGTGCATCCTGCGCATGACGGACCTGCGCCTGGAGCTCCCCTGCGTGCCCGTGGATACCGTGCGCTTCGCGACCTCCAACTACCTCCATACCGAGCCTCCGCGCAGCGCGGTACTGGAGGCCAGCCTCTCCACCGGCAATGGGCGCACCGCGCCCGTCGGCTTGCTCCAACATGACACCCTTGCCATCCGCCTGCAGGGAGCATCCACCTTCTGCCTGCGCACGGATAGCGCCGGTGTGCGCGTGACCCAGACGGGCGAGGCGCTGCAGTTGCTTGCCGGCAATGGCCTGGATGCGCGTGGACTTGACCGTCGCAGCAGCCTCTTCGCAGCCTGGATCAGCGGGGTGCCGGCCGATGTGCGCACCTTCTTCTTCTCGGTCATGTTGGCGCTCCTGGGTTACTTCATCTTTCAGCATCGCCGCCTATGAAAGCCCTCGCCCTCCTCTGGCTTTCGTTCTTGTTCCCGGCGATCATGGCCCAGATCCCGGCCGAGTATGAGCTGGCCTATCGCCGCCTGTGTGTGCACGTGGAGCGCCCCGCGGCTGGGGGCCGGGAGGTGGGTAGCGGCATGGTGATGAAGCGTTTGGGCGATTCATTGCTGATCGCGACCGCCCGACACGTGGTGCAGGACCTGGCAGTATCGGATCCACCTCCCCGTGGTCACGTCAGCCTATACGGGAGTCAGGTGCTCCTGCCCTACCGCGTCGTGTACCTGGATGACCTGGACCTCGCCTTCCTGAAGGTGCGCATGCCGACCATGCTGGTGGCACCACCTCCTGCGGCGCGCGATGCGGACCTGGATGCTCCCTTGTGGCTCATGGCGGCGCGCACGGGTTACGAGCCCATGCCGCGCGGTTTCGACGGCAGGATACTCTACCGTTCGAGCAAGGATCCCTTTTTCTGGTCGGCCATAGCAGGTGCAAGCCAGGGTGACTCCGGCTCCTTGATCATTTCCCGCAAGGGCCTTGTAGGCATGTTGCTCGGGGGCGGCGATGAGCTGAAGTGCCTGAGCATCGGATACATCATGGACCGGATGGACCAATTGACCACGACGAACCGTTGAACATGCGTTCCATTCCACGCTTGATCCACCTGGTCGGTGGCATGCTGTTCAAGATCGCCCTGATGGGCCAGATGACCCTCACGGATCTCGCGGTCGTGCAATTCGAGGACGGCGAACCAGGCACGGTCGTGGCCATAGGCAATGGCGACCTCCACATCGTTCGCATCACCACCCGCCAGAAGGACAATGACACTCCGCTTCTCGAGGAAGTACAGGTGCGGACCTGGAAGAACGGCACTGCCAGCGCCGGATTGGTCCGTCGCATCGCCGTGGATGACCGGTACCTCCTGGGGCTCTATCGATGCAGGCTCACAACAACGGTCGCCTCCATGCATCGCATCAACGAACTGCGGCCGCTGCCCGGCACCCGGCTTTCCATCGCCGTGAATGAACGACCACCGGACGACCCGTCATTCGAGCCCCGGGTGCGTTCCCCTTTCGCATTCGAAGGTGATCACCTGGGCCATCTGGAGGCCCGGCTGGACCCCTCCACCCGTGGTCCAGCGAGCGCTCCGGTGTACGACCCGCAAGGCGCACTCGTAGGGATCACCCTGGAAGGATGGGTACTGAACACGGCGCGAACGACCGTGGATATCATACCCATTGCACGGGTGCGCGAGCTGATACTTGGCGGCCAGTCGGGAGCAAAGGCTGCCGCCACCTGCCTGGAGTTCGATCTGCGCAATGCCCTGACCGGCCGCAACACATGCGAAGAACGCATCTTCCAGGAACAGATGGCCGAGAACCAACGCCAGGATGCAGCGCGAAAGGCACAGGCACAGGCCACGCAGTACGCCATGCAGGGCCGGGATCTCCGGCGTCTGGAATATCGTATGGAGCAGAATTCGTTCGCCTGGGCACCCTTCGTGGGCTGGGGCGGCGGGAACGAGTTCCGACTGCGGCCCACCGCAGGCATCGACATCTTCCTCCTGCCCGATCGCTTCTTCCAGATCCATATCAAATTGCAGGGCGCACTCCAGCATGCCGAACGCAACTATGAGGACGAACAAGCCCTCCAGTTGGGCTTTGACCGCATCCGGGCGCAGTCGCAGTTCGGTGAAGGCCTGTTGGGCTTCTGCCTGGGGAAGGGCGACTTCTTCTTCGGGGCCATGGCGGGATACGGAGTGGAATCCCCGGTCCAGATGAACCGCTCCTATGGTGGCGCGGACTTCAAGACCACCAGCCTCACGCGCTGGTACCGTCCCGTGTCACAGTTCGAGTTCGGCCTGCAGATCGCGCATCTGCGACTCGCGATGGGCTTCCGAACAGCGCATGGTGCGGTGCCGCTCGTTTACAAAGCCATGGAACTAGGCCTCCCCTACTCGTATGCCTGGCCGGCCGAGGACCTGAAGGCGAACGGGACCATGATCGTGCTGGAGATGGCCTATCGGATCAGGGGGTGGTGGGGGACCGACCAGAAGGCGGAGGCGCGCAAGGAATTCAACGCCAAGGGCGGCATACCCAGGCCGCGTTAACGCCGGTCGTTCCCTGGTTCATCATCGTTCACCCCCTATCTCCTTTCGCCGGGTCGGGTGGGCTTGCCTTTGTACGGATCGAACGTCCCCTGCCGTTCCGGCTCCTTGATCACCGGCAGTTCCCCATTGGCCTTGCAGCCCGAGCCGCGATCGGGCGGTCGCTCTTCCTGGCACTGCAGCCAACCGTTCGGCTCCAGGTCGTGTGATCGCTTGGGCTCGATGTCCTCCGTCATATGTGCCTCGAGCCTGTTCGGATCGTATACGGCGGCTCCATCCGGATCCTCCCCGATGCAGATATTCACCTTGTCCGGCAGCCCAACGGAAAGTCCTTGGTTCAACAGGTCGCCCGAACGATCATAACAGCAATTCTGGCCAGCACGAACGGGCTTGTCGCCTGGGAATTGGTAGGAGCGGTAACAAGTGACCGAGTCCGGTGCCGACCCGTTCATCGCAACAGGTGTACGGGCCCATCCGTCGCTGGTGGAGGGCCCCGGCATCTTGCACGGACAATGACGCAGTTCGCGCGCCCAATCCGGTGCAGGCAGGGCGTTCCTTACTGACCCGGGGGCGGCATATCCACCGATGTGCTGGGCAGCAGCTGTCCCCGTGATCCCGTGCGTGCAGAGGACAACTACGATAGTTGGAACAACGCGCCTCATGCCCTGCGAATTTCGACCTTGCCGCTCAACCCGGCAAGCGGCACGGTCCCTCGGTCCTCCAAAGGCACTGTTCACACGGCCCCTGGCAAGATCAAGGTCGTGCCGGACCTTCGAGCCTGTTGAACGTGCCCCCTCAATTCCCCTCCACCTGCAGCACCTTCCCATCCACGATGGTGAGGTAGCGCAGCGGTCGGATCAGTGGCCCTTCCGCCCGTACCGCATCATGCGCCGTGCGCTCCTGCAAGGCCAGGTTCAGGGCCATGATGTACACCATCTGCTGGTGCACGCCCGTGATGCCCACCCGCACCTGCCGGTTGAAGCTTTCCACCAGCTGTTCCAGGGTCATCGCCCGGAAGCGCTCCAGGTAACCTTCCGCAGCCTGCCGGTCTTCGGGTCGTTGGAAATAGATGCCGTTCTTCTCGTTCATGGTCTTCGTTGTTCGTTGCTGTTCGTTCGTTATCCATGACCACGGTCCTGGACGCTGTGGCCTGTGTGGTGCGCTCAATTCCCCGCCCAATTGCCCCAGCTCTCCGCCACGGCGAAGCGCCGGTGCAAGGCGTGGTGCAGCAGGAGCAGCAGCTGCCACTCCAGCTCGGGGTCCTCGTGCACCAGCGAGAGGCGCCCTTCCGCGGGCCACTCGCCGTGATGCCGCAGCCATTGCACCTCCCGGCGGAAACGGACCGGGTGGTTCCAGGGGAGGGCATCCAGTTCCGGACGACCGCTGTGGGCCTGCACCAGCTGTGCGTCCATGCCTTCCATGAACGCGATGGTGCGCTCATCACCGGGCGGCAATGCATGCAGCAGGCCGGGCAGCAGGGCGTGGAAGCGCTGGGCATCCGCATACAGCAGCCGCAGCACGTGCGCGCGTCGCTCATCGCCGGAGGGTCCGAGCAGCGTGGCGCCCGTGGCCACCATGAAGCTGGGCATGTGCAAGGTGCAGCAGAGCAGGCCGTAGGGGTGGATGAGCTGCACCGCCAGCCGGCGATGGTCGCGCAGGAGCTCGCGACCCTGGAGGGTGACGCCTTCGTGTGCAACGGTGAAGCGGGTGGACGAGAGTTCGGAGTGCATGGTGTGATGGGTATTAAGCACACCCCGCGCGCCCTTGGCTGCGGTCCGAACACGGATGGTCCTTGGTTCGACTTTTTTTGACCGGACCGGTCCGCATCTTTTTCCCACCGTGGCGTCGAGGCTCGGTTGGTGGTCCGCTGGCGGCGGACGCTCGGGATGCAGGGGTAAAGATACGATCGCGCACGCCCTGGTGGTGATGATCCGGCAGGCGATCGACCCATCACCGGCGCGCCGCTTCTCCAGAGGTGCAAGCCCGCCTACCCCCTCCCCCACGCCTTCACCCCCTCGTACCAGAGCACGCTCGCCAGGCCGATGGTGGTGGCCAGCGCCAGGGGACCTGCGGCGGGTGAGGCCAGCTGGAAGAAGTCGCGGAAGAGCGGCACGTACAGCAGCGCCAGCAGCACCCCCACCGTGAGCGCCAGGATGCCACGCAGCAGCGGGTTGTGGTAGCGCAGGGTGCTGAGCACCGAATGCTCGAACGAACGGTTCACGAGCGTGAGGGCGATGTTGGCCACCACCAGCGCCACGAAGACGAGCGTGCGCGTCATGGCCTCCCCATGGCCCTGGTGCACGGCCAGCTGGTAGCAGCCGAGGGTGCCCACCGTGATGGCCAACCCCTGCGCCACGCTGGTGCGCAGCTCCGTCCAGGAGAGGAAGGTGAGCTCCAAGCGCCGCGGGCGGCAGCGCATAATGCCCGGCTCGGCGGGTTCGCTCTCGTAGGCGATGCTGCACGTGGGGCCCATGAGCAGCTCCAGGAAGATCACATGCACCGGCGTGAAGATGTTGGGGAAACGCCAGCCCAGCAGCAGCGGCAGCGATACCGTGAGGATGATGGGGATGTGGATGCTGATGATGTAGCGGATGGCCTTCTTGAGGTTGCCGTAGATGCGGCGGCCCTGCGCCACGGCCTCCACCAGGCGGCCCAGGTCGTCATCCAGCAGCACCAGCGCGGCGGCCTCCTTGGCCAGCTCGCTGCCGCGCCGCCCCATGGCGATGCCGATGTGCGCGGCCTTGAGCGCGGGACCGTCGTTCACGCCATCGCCGGTCATGGCCACCACTTCGCCCTGGGCCTTCAGCGCCTTCACCACGCGCAACTTGGCCTCGGGGAACATGCGCGTGAAGAGGTTGTGGCGTTGCACGGTGGCGGCCAGCTGCGCCTCGTCCATGGCTTGCAAGTCGTCGCCGTTCACGGGGGCACCGCTGATGGGGAAGTGCACCTGCCGCGCGATGGCCGTGGCGGTAACGGGGTTGTCGCCGGTGATGATGACGCTGCGGATGCCGGCTTCCGTGAAGCGTTGGAAGACCTCCGCCATGTTGGCCTTGGGCGGATCGTGGAAGGCCACCAGCCCCAGGTAGTGGAAGGGGAACTGCTGCTGCTCCGCGGGCCAGGCTTCTCCTTGCCAGCTGGCCTGCGCCACGGCGAGGAGGCGGTAGCCCTGTGCGGCCAGCGTTTCCACCTGCTGCAACACATCGGCACGTTCGGCGGTGCTGAGGTCGCTGCAAGCGAGGATGGCCTCGGGTGCGCCCTTGGCGGCGATGATGCGTTCGCCGGCGTCGTTGGCGAAGACGTGCGTCATCATGGGTGGCTTGCCGCCGAGCGGGTACTCGTGCACCATGCGGTAGGCGGGACGCTGATCGTGGGTGGTGCCGCGGTCGTAGGCTTGGTGCAGCGCCGTTTCCATGGGGTCGAAGGGCACGGGCTCGCTGGCCCACATGGCGGTGGTGATGAGCTGCTGCGCGGCGGGGGTGTTCCATTCCGCGGGGGAAAGCGGAACCCCTTGGTCCGCGCGTTGCGGATCCGCGCGCAGTTGCAGCGCCACCAGCTCCATGCGGTTCTCGGTGATGGTGCCGGTCTTGTCCGTGCAGATCACGGTGGCCGCGCCGAGCGTTTCCACGGTGCGGGCCTGTTTCACCAGCACACTGGCGCGCATCATGCGCCAGGCGCCCAGGGCCATGAAGGTGGTGAAGGCCACGGGGATCTCCTCCGGCAGGATGCTCATGGCCAGCGTGAGTCCTTTGAGCAAACTGTCCAGCCAGTCGCGCGAGTGCAGGTAGTTGAGGCCCCAGACGATGAGGAAGAAGGCGGCGCCCACGAAGGCCATGTGGCGCACGAAGCGCTGGATCTGGCGCTCCAGCGGCGAGCCCCCTTCTTCGATGGTGGCCAGCGAGCGGCCGATGCGACCGATCTCCGTGGCGGCCCCCACGGCGGTCACACGCACCACGGCGAGCCCGCCCACGGCCTGGGTGCCGCGGTACACGCGCCCGGGCTTCTCCTCGCTCACTTCCTTGGGCACGGGGAAGGCTTCGCCGGTGAGGATGGATTCCACCACGGAGAAGTCGTTGGCGTGGATCACCTGCCCATCGGCCGGCACCAGTTCGCCCTCCTGCACCACCACGAGGTCGCCCTGCACGATCTCGTCGGAAGGCAGCTCCACCACTTCATTGCTTCGGATGGCGCGGGCCTGCGGACGGGTGAATTGCTGCAGCGCCTCCAGTGCGCGGCGGCTGCGGCCCTCCTGGTACAACGAGATGGCGCTGATGAGGACGATGGCGCCGAGCATGAAGAAGGCTTCGTTGAGCTCGCCGAGCGCGAAGTAGATGCTGGCCGCTGCCACCAGCAGCAGGAACATGGGTTCGATGACGACGCCGCGCAGCGCCTTCCAGAAGCCGCCCTGCGCGCGGCCTTCGAGCGTGTTGCCGCCATGCGCCGCGCGCGCCGCCGCCACCTGGGCAGGGCTGAGACCGGCGAAGGGAAAGGGGTTGGTGGCCACGGCGGGAGGGGAAGGTAATTGCGCGGGAGGGTTCGAGTTGCGGTTCGGGCCGGAAGTCATCCATGCTGAGCCATTGGGGAGAGTTCGAGTGCAGGAGGCAGGGGCGGGAGCTGGGGCAGGTAGTTGTTCTGCGCTACGGCTTGGGTGAGCGCGAGTAGGCAGTAGGCAGTTGGCAAGTGGTTGTTCTTCGCTTCGTTACGGACAGACGGTCATCGCGAGCGAAGTAGCGATCGCGCATCAAACGCACGCCTTCTCATGTCCCGATGGCCGAGCCGCTTTGCGCACCCCTCAGATCCAGCGTGCGGCGACGTCCACGATCAGCGCGGGCCAGGCGCTCGGCGTGCCTGTGCGTAGAGCCGGTGCGGTAGCCGAGCGGCTGGACTTTGATCGTGGTCGCCTTTTGGCTCCACCTTTTAGTTCACTTCACCTTCTTTCTCAAGCGGAGTTCATGATCTCCCTTCGGTCGGTAGGCGAAGCAAAAGGTGGAAGAGGAGATCCGTCAGTCCAACGGGGCGATGACGAGCATCGGTGAACGGAGCATTGTCCTCACGTCCGCATCCACCGGTGTGACCCCACCGCACCATGCGCCTTTTGGCGGAAGCTCCGCAGAATTGTTGCGGGGTTGGCGAAGCAAAAGGTGGAAGAGAAACCGGTTGACGAGTATATGTGGGACGCAGGGTCTCCGAGGAGGGTCTGTTAGATAAAGTGTGTCATCATCGTTATTGCTGATGATGTTGATGTTGTTGGGTTTTGAACGAGGGGGTCCGGGGGAGACTCAGAACCTGTTGATCGGTGTTGATCGCCTGTGGATCGAAGCGTGGGCCGAAGAGCAGGCGTAGCTCGGCGGCTATCTCCCTCCAAGCGAAGATGGGCTTGGCGGCCATTTTCTCCACGATGCGCTGCTGGGCCAGATAGAGCAGCTTGAGCAGGGCCATGTCGTTGTCGAAGACGCGCTTGGTCTTGGTGTACTTGCGCAGCTGAGCGTGGAAGCCCTCGATGGGATTGGTGGTGTAGATGAGCCGCCGGATGCGCTCGCTGTAGCGGTACTGGCTGGCCAGCAGCGGCCAGTTGGTGTGCCAGGAGCTCACCGCCTGCGGGTAGCGTTCCCCCCATTTGTCGCTGAAGACCTCCAGGGCATGCAGCGCTTGCTGCTCACCAGGGGCCCGGTAGATGGCCCGCATGTCCTTGACCACCTCCTTGTAGTGCTTGTAGCTGACGTACTTCAGGGTATTGCGCACCTGGTGCACGATGCAGAGCTGGATATCGCTCTGTGGGTACACCAAGGAGATCGCGTCGGAGAAGCCGCTCAGGTTGTCGATGCATGCGATCAGCATGTCCTCCACGCCGCGTTGGCGCAGGTCGCCCAGCACGCCCAGCCAGAACTTGGCCCCTTCGCTCTGCCCCACGTACAGGCCCAGCAGGTCCTTGTGGCCATCGGGGCCAACGCCCAAGGCGGTGTATACGGCCTTGTTCACCACGCGCCCTTCCTGCTTCACCTTGAAGTGGATGGCATCGAGCCACACGATCGCGTAGCGCGCCTCCAAGGGCCGCTGCCGCCAGGTCTGTACATCGGCGATCACCTGGTCGGTCACCGCGCTGATCGTGGCCTCGCTCACCTCGATGCCGTACAGGTCCCGCACATGGTCGCTTATGTCGCGCTGGCTCATCCCAAGCCCGTAGAGCTTGATGATCTTCATGTCCAGCTCGGCGTTCAGCACGCGCTCGCGCTTGGGCAGCAGCACCGGGTCAAAGGTTCCCTCACGGTCGCGCGGCGTGGCGATCTCCACCTCTCCGTGGGCGGTCTTCACCCGCTTGCGCCCATGTCCGTTGCGCCGGTTACCTCCAGGCGGCTCCTCGGCCAGGTGAGCGCTCAGCTCGCCCCGTAGCGAGGCCTCCATCAGTCGCTTCACCAGCGGGGTCAGCACCCCATCGCTGCCGCTCAAGGGCTTGCCCAGTAGCAATTGCTTCATGGCCTCCTTCTCGAAGGCTTCGTAATCGAACTTGTCCGTCTTGTCCTCCATGGGTCAGGTGTTGAAGTTCGCAATCCG
>JAKQEI010000234.1 GCA_029573495.1 Bacteroidota bacterium
CGACAATGAGGCCGGGTTGAAGGAAGGCTTCCAGTGGTTGATCGTGCTCTTCAGCTTCCCGGTGGTCTTCTTCCTCAGCACCGACTTCTTCCGGAGCGCATGGGCCGGCGTGCGCAGCCGCACCATGAACATCGATATCCCCATCGCGCTGGGCATCATCGCCCTGTGGACCCGAAGCCTGTGGGACGTACTGGGCGGCACCGGGCCGGGTTACTTCGACTCCCTGGCAGGGCTGTTGTTCTTCCTGCTGATCGGCCGCTGGTATCAGGCGCACACCTATCGGGCCCTGCGCTTCGATCGGAGTTTGGAGGAGTTCCTGCCCCTCGTGGTGATCCGGGAGCGGGATGGCGCTGAAGAGCCTGTGAAGGTGAACGCGCTTCGGACCGGTGATCGCATCGTTGTCCGCGACCAGGAACTGGTGCCGGTGGATGCGATGCTGCGCGATGGCGTGGCGCACATCGACAACAGCTTCATCACAGGTGAGCCGCTCGCCGTGCGGAAGGAGCTGGGAGCAACGATCCATGCTGGTGGCCGGCAGCGTGGTGGACCCATCACGTTGGAAGTGTTGCGGCCTTTCGCGGAGAGCCGGTTGAAGCAATTGTGGGCGGAACAGGCCGCTGGCGGTGAACGGCCGGCCATGCCCCGGTTGATCGATGCCGTGGCCCGACGCTTCACGATGGCGGTGCTGCTGATCGCCCTTGGGGCCGGCCTCTACTGGTGGGGCAGGGATCCCGGGCAGGTATGGCCGGTGATCACCGCGGTGCTCATCGTGTCCTGCCCGTGCGCGCTGGCCCTCAGCATGCCCTTCGCCTATGGCCATACCGTCCGTTGGATGGGTAAGCGGGGTTTGTTCCTGCGCGATGCCGAAGTGGTGGAACGCATGGCGCACACGGACCTGGTGGTGTTCGACAAGACCGGGACACTGACCGCTCGCGAAGCGCACAGTGTCGCATGGACCGGCGCGCCATTGACAGCGGTCCAACGTTCGATGGTACGCTCACTGGCCCGGAGCAGCACACATCCCTTGAGCGCTGTCCTCCACGCGCACCTTCGCGATGGGTTGCTGAGCGCGGAACGCGTGCATGAAAGTCCCGGCAAAGGGATCGAGGGCCTCCTGCACGAGGTGCCGGTCAGGATCGGTTCCGCGCTGTATTGCGGTGCGAAGGAGGTGGAGCGGTCGAACGGGGAGGCGGTCGTGTTCGTACGGATCGGCAATGAGGTACCCGGGCATTTCCGGATCACCAAGCAGGCGAGGGCCGGTGTGGTGGAGGCGGTGGATGCCTTGCACGGGAATGTGGCGACGGCTTTGCTGACCGGGGACGACCGTGTGGCCGAGGAATTGGCGAAGCACTTCCGTCCGGAGGACATCCGCACCGGGTGCAGCCCAGCGGACAAGTCCCGGTTCATCGCGGAACGGCAGGAGGCGGGCCATCGGGTCATGATGGTGGGTGATGGGTTGAACGATGCCGCCGCCCTGGGCCGCAGCGATGTGGGGATCACGGTGACAGAGACCAGCGCCGCGCTGACGCCGGCCAGCGACGCCATCCTGGATGCCGATGCCATCGCCCGGCTTCCGCAGTTCCTGCACATGGCCCGCCGGGCCCGCCGGATCGTCTTCGCAAGTCTGGGCATTTCCCTTTGCTACAACGTGGTGGGCGTCTCACTCGCGGTGGCTGGTCAGATGAGCCCGCTGATCGCGGCTGTCCTGATGCCTTTGAGCAGCGTCAGCGTGGTGGGTTTCGTGACCTTGGCCGTGTGGCTGGGTGGCCGACGTGCGTCCTGAGCGGTCACGGTGCCGGGTCACCTCTTCCGAGTATGGTTGCGTCGGGAGAGCGATCCGGCTCCTGAACTTCGCACCCCCGCACAGCGGGTCCAACCGAACACATTGATGAGTGCAACGACTGAAGCGCCTGTGGCTCCGATCAGGCAGGGTATGTACAAGGTGGTGATGGAGCAGTTCGAACGGGCTGCCGAGGTGATGGGATTGGATCCCGGGGTACGGACGATCCTGGGCCAGACCAACAATGAGATCGTGGTACACTTCCCCGTGAAGCTGGATGATGGCAGCATCGCCGTGTTCACGGGCTACCGCGTGCAGCACAACAACGCGCTGGGCCCGTACAAGGGCGGATTGCGTTACCATCCGACCGTGGATATCGACAGCGCGCGTGCCCTCGCGATCTGGATGACCTGGAAGACATCCCTGGCGGGACTGCCCTACGGCGGAGGAAAGGGGGGCATCGAGATCGACCCGAAGAAGTATTCGCAGGCGGAGCTGGAACGCATCACCCGACGATTCACCTATGCCCTGGGGGACAACATCGGACCCGACCTGGACATTCCCGCGCCCGATGTGAACACCAACAGCCAGATCATGGCCTGGATCGCCGACACCTTCAGCAGTACGAAGTCGCCGAGCACGCGCTTCGCGAATCTGCACGTGGTCACCGGCAAGCCGCTCGGGGCTGGTGGGCTGGAAGGTCGGGACCGCGCCACGGGTTATGGTGTGGTGGTGACGCTCAAGGCATGGGCCGAACGCCGGAACGAGAACCTCCACGGCAAGCGCTACATCGTACAGGGCTTCGGGAACGTGGGCTACTGGACCGCGCACTTCATGGCCATGGAAGGCGCGATCCTGGTGGGGGTGCAGGACGCGAGCGGCACGGTGCACGATCCCGAAGGGATCGATCCGGAAGCATTGAACACCTGGGTGGAGCGCAACGACCGCAGCGTGGCCGGCTTCAAAGGGACGACCACCATGGATGCGGACGGCTTCTTCGGGATCGACTGTGAGATCGTGGTACCGGCGGCATTGGGCAACCAGATCACGGCCCGGAACGCGGGCAGGATCAAGGCCAAGGTGGTGGCCGAGGGGGCGAACGGACCGACGGACACCGAGGGCGAGGCCATCCTGCGTAACAACGGCGTCGAGATCATCCCGGACATCCTGTGCAACAGCGGCGGGGTTATCGGCAGCTACATCGAATGGCTGCAGAACAAACGCGCGGAGTATTGGAAGATCGACGAGGTGATGAAGATGATCCATGACAAGATCACCACCGCCTTCAGCAGCGTGGCCAGTACCGCGATCGAGTTCGATACCGACTGGCGCACCAGTGCGTACATCGTGGCCCTGCGCCGCCTGGAGAAGGCGTACAAGGAGCGGGGCATCTTCCCGTAGATCCTTTCTTCAAAACGTGAAAAGGCCATGGCGCACGTCATGGCCCTTTCGCTTCCCATCTGATCGCCGAACGAAGTCAACTGTGTAGGTGGGTTGTGGATATGGGATACATGGAGGGCGCAACGACGCAGTACACTAGACCCGTCGGACCACCACTTTCTAGTCGCCGAATGAGCGCAACGCGGTTAGATGTTGCTTGGAACGACTTCAGATAGATTACTTCGCATACCCCGCAGATCACCGGACACGAGTTTCCGTTGCTTGGGCTTCAACGAGCTACTGGTCATGCTCCGTACCGCACGGCCGCGGCCTCACACCTTATCGGGGATCGACATGGAACAAGCGTGCCACTATAGCCATTTGAGGTGGTCGGCTTGAACTGGACTGCTTTCGGACAAGTTCAAGTTGTATTGGTTGTTGTGCCTGTCCGGCGGTCGTGATCAGCAACGCCGTCAGAATGGTGAACGGGAATTCCATCGGTTTCGGATCGGACGACCTTAAAGTAAGGAAACCTAACTATATTTGTCATCGAAAGGTTCGCGACCCTTCCATCATAAACACCAACCCAAGACCCATGAACAGGACCGCTCTCTTCTTGATGCTGACCATCGGCAGCTTGCCTGTGGCGGCTCAGCAACGTTCCACTCAACAACACCAACCCACGAACACCATGAGCACCCCCCAAGGATACACGTACGGCCAAGTGGCCAAATCGCCCTTTACCATGAAGGATCTTGAGGCCTTGAAGGCGACGGTGCTCTTCGGGCCTGAGGATGAGAAATACCTGCGCATGGCCGGTGAGGTCCTGAAGGACCAGACCGATGCAGTCCTCGACCTATGGTATGGGTATGTAGGAAGCAACCCCCACCTGGTCCATTACTTCTCCTACAAGGGAGAGCCAAACATGGAATACCTCACTGCCGTGCGCGCCCGATTCGGCCAGTGGATCATGGACCTGTGCAACCGGCCCTATGACCAGGACTGGCTCAACTACCAGTACGAGATCGCGCTACGCCACCACAGCGCCAAGAAGAACGCCACGGATGGGGTGAAGGCGGAGCCGATCATCAACATGCGCTACCTACCTGCCTTCATCTTCCCGATAACAGCCACCATCAAGGACTTCCTCGCCAAGAAGGGCCACAGCGCGGATGAAGTGGAGAAGATGCACGCGGCCTGGTTCAAAGCGGTGACCATGACGGCCACGCTCTGGTGCCAGCCCTATGTGAACGAGGGCGAGTTCTGATCCATTCCCCTTGTGAACATGCGGGACCCGGAGCGGACGTTCCGGGTCCCGTTGTTCGCAATACCTTTCCGCCATGGCGAAGAAGCCGCCCATTGAGGACCCTCTGAACGCACATCTCGCGCGCCTGCTTGAGCGCATCGGCGAGGTGTCGCGAGCAATGCGTTGGGAGGAGGCCGCCGGCTCGGGACTCAGTCCGCTTCAGTTGCGGATCCTTGGTTTCGTGGCGTACCATACCGGACAGTCCGTGGGCGTGGCGCGTTTGGCGGAAGAG
>JAKQEI010000237.1 GCA_029573495.1 Bacteroidota bacterium
GCACCTGCGCCGACTTGCCCATCGCGCCGATGAAGAGGCAGATGCAGATCGCGGTGAGCAGCGGCCACCCGGTCACCGCCATCTCGGTCACCGAGAGTTCCTGTGCCTTGGCGAACACTTCCTGGTAGTTGAGGCTGCCGGTATAGGCAGCGATCAGGCCAATACCCAGCAGGAAACCGAAGTCGCCAACGCGGTTGACGAGAAAGGCTTTCATGTTGGCGTAGATCGCCGTGGGGCGCTCGTACCAGAAGCCGATCAGCAGGTAGGACACCAAGCCAACGGCCTCCCAGCCGAAAAACAGCTGGAGGAAGTTGTTCGACATCACCAGCATCAGCATCGAGAAGGTGAACAGCGAAATGTAGCTGAAGAAGCGCTGGTACCCAGGATCTTCCGACATGTAACCGATGGTGTAGATGTGCACCATCAGCGAAACGAAGGTCACCACCAGCATCATCATCACGGTCAGCGAGTCGATCTGGAAGCCGACCTCGAAGTCGATGCCGCCGGCCTGCATCCAGGTGTAGATGGTGCCGTTGAAGGTGTTTCCGGCAGCCACGTCCTGGTAGATGAACAGCGAGGCCACGAAGGCGATCGCGACACCGAGTATGGTGACCACATGCGCCCCGGCACGCCCGATCTGCTTTCCGAACAGGCCTGCGAGGATCGCTCCCGCCAGCGGCGCCAGCGGCACGAGGAGATAGAGTGCTTTCATGTCCGACATCGTGACGCTTCCTTATCCCTTGAGGCTGTCCAGATCATCCACGTGGATCGTGCGCATATTGCGGAACATCACGATCAAGATCGCGAGGCCGATCGCCGATTCGGCCGCCGCCACGGTGAGGATGAAGAAAACGAAGACCTGGCCGGCAATGTCGCCGAGGTAATGCGAGAACGCGACGAAGTTCATGTTGACCGAGAGCAGCATCAGCTCGATGGCCATCAGCAGCACGATCAGGTTCTTCCGATTGAGGAAGATCCCGACCACGCTGATCGCGAACAGGATCGCGCCCAGGATGAGGAAATGGGAAAGCGAAAGC
>JAKQEI010000246.1 GCA_029573495.1 Bacteroidota bacterium
GGTGCCTTTGAACTGAACTGGACCTCGGGTCCGAACAGCAAGCGTTATGTGGTCGATTATCGCTTCAATTATTCCGAAGTCCGGAACGGCGTCGAGGGTGAACGGAAGTCCTTCACCAGGCGTATGGCCACGGTGGTGAAACGGACCACGTCCACCAACGAGGCCATGAGCGCGACCCTGGAAGGGCGTCGGTTCTTCGAAGAGGTCGCCTCCGCTATCCCCGCGGACGCATCAGTGCAACAGCGGAAGTTCTATGGGATCGATTTCATCGTCTCAGTGGCCAACGAGGAGTTCCACACCTACCTGACCCTTACAGAGCCGATCTCCGGGATCATCGAGGACCGTCCGACCTACTCGAACGTGAACAATGGGTATGGTATCCTGGGCAGTCGCTACGTGCGGGAGATCATCGGCAAGCGACTGGGTCCCAGCTCCTTGAACGAGCTGGCCGATGGGGATATCACCGGTGCGTTGCAGTTCTGTTCCACCTTCCCGGAGGACCAGGTGGGTACGCACTATTGCCCCTGACGATCTGTCGGTATGGCAGTGATGAAGTCCGCCCACCTGGCGGACTTCGCAATTCTTGGCAGTTCGTATCGCTGAACAGGGGCATGGCATGGACCTTGACCAAGGCGGGCGTCGGCCATAACGGTATGGGCCGATGAACAACCAAGCAGTATGAGCAAGATCATCGGGATCGATCTGGGGACCACGAACAGTTGCGTAGCCGTGATGGAGGGCAACGAACCGGTGGTCATCGCCAACAGCGAAGGGAAGCGGACTACGCCGAGCGTGGTGGCGTTCGTGGAAGGTGGTGAGCGCAAGGTGGGAGACCCCGCCAAACGCCAGGCCATCACCAACCCGACCAACACCATCTTCTCCATCAAGCGCTTCATGGGCAACTCCTTCGACGAGAGCGCGAAGGAGGCAGGGCGCGTGCCTTACAAGGTGGAGCGCGGACCGAACAACACCCCGCGTGTGCAGATCGGGGATCGCCAGTACACCCCGCAGGAGATCAGCGCCATGATCCTGCAGAAGATGAAGAAGACGGCGGAGGATTACCTCGGCACCACGGTGTCCGAAGCAGTGATCACAGTGCCGGCCTATTTCAACGATGCCCAGCGCCAGGCCACCAAGGAAGCCGGCGAGATCGCTGGATTGAAGGTGCGCCGCATCATCAACGAACCAACTGCGGCAGCACTCGCCTACGGCCTGGACAAGAAGAACAAGGACCAGAAGATCGTGGTCTTCGACTGCGGTGGCGGTACGCACGACGTGAGCGTGCTCGAACTCGGCGACGGTGTCTTCGAGGTGAAGGCAACCGACGGGGACACGCACCTGGGTGGTGATGACTTCGACCAGGTCATCATCGACTGGCTGGCCGAGGAGTTCCAGAAGGACGAAGGCCTGGACCTGCGCAAGGACCCCATGGCCCTGCAGCGCCTGAAGGACGCGGCCGAGAAGGCCAAGATCGAGTTGAGCTCCACCACGAGCAGCGAGATCAACCTGCCGTACATCATGCCGGTGAACGGCATCCCGAAGCACCTGGTGCGCACCCTGAGCCGCGCCAAGTTCGAACAGCTGGCCGATAGCCTGATCAAGCGCACCATCGCCCCCTGCGAAAGCGCCTTGAAGAACGCTGGCCTGAAGACCAGCGACATCGACGAAGTGATCCTGGTGGGTGGCAGCACGCGCATCCCGGCCATCCAGGAAGCGGTGAAGAAGTTCTTCGGCAAGGAGCCCAGCAAAGGTGTGAACCCGGATGAGGTGGTGGCCGTTGGTGCCAGCATCCAGGGAGGTGTGCTCACCGGCGAGGTGAAGGACGTGCTGCTGCTGGACGTGACCCCACTGAGCCTCGGTATCGAGACCATGGGCGGTGTGATGACCAAATTGATCGAGGCGAACACCACGATCCCCACCAAGAAGAGCGAGACCTTCAGCACGGCGAGCGACAGCCAGCCCAGTGTGGAGATCCATGTGCTGCAAGGAGAACGCCCCATGGCGAGCGGCAACCGCACCATCGGTCGCTTCCACCTGGACGGCATCCCCCCCGCACCGCGTGGTGTACCTCAGATCGAGGTCACCTTCGACATCGACGCGAACGGTATCCTGCATGTGGGTGCCAAGGACAAGGCGACCGGCAAGGAACAGAGCATCCGTATCGAGGCGAGCAGTGGCCTGAGCAAGGAGGACATCGAGAAGATGAAGAAGGAGGCCGAAGCCAATGCGGACAGCGACAAGCAGGCCCGTGAGCGCGCCGACAAACTGAACCAGGCGGACAGCCTCATCTTCCAGACGGAGAAGCAGCTGAAGGACTTCGGCGACAAGATCCCGGCAGAGAAGAAACAACCGATCGAGGACGCTCTGGGCAAGCTCAGGACGGCGCATGGTGCGCAGGACATCGCAGGCATCGATAGTGCCATGGCCGAACTGAACAGCGTGTTCGCGGCCGCGAGCGAAGAGATGTACAAGGCCGCACAGGATGCCCAGGCCAGTGGTGCCTCTGGTGGCGCCCAAGCCGATGCTTCCGGCGACCCGGAAGTGAAGGACGTTGATTTCGAGGAAGTGAAGGACGAGAAGAAATAAGGGAACGGACCGAAAGCGAAAGCCCCGCACCGGATGGTGCGGGGCTTCGTGTTCCTATGACCTTATCAACGCACTGTTGCTACCCGACCGTCCTGGTAGTCCTCGTGCTTAACCACGGCCCCAGCCTGGTCGTAGTAGGTCCAAGTGCCGATGCGTTGGGTGTCCATGCGCGACGGATCGTAGCGTGCACGCCCCTCGGAACGGAGCGCGCCGCCAGGATGGTACTCCCTCTGCACGAACTCCACGCGCCTCTTGTCTACGAGTTGTAGTGTGCTCACCGGCTTGCCGTCCGCAGCAAAAAGATCCATCCGCAGGAAGTAGGGCTCGCTCCGATGCCTCTCCTCCGCATAGCGCAGGGTGCCGTCCACATAGTGATCCTCATACTGGACCGATCGTCCATCGATGTATTTCGTTTCCGAGCGCAGTTGCCCGTTCGCATGGTAGGTCCGCTGAACGCTGCGAACGGCATCGATCGAGCGGAACTCACGCTCCATGCTCCCGTCCGGCCGATAGTTCTTGTAAATGGTGAGTTGACCACCATCATAATACCCGCGGTGTTTGAGCGACCCATCCTTGTGTTGGTCCTCCACCCAGCCCAGGCACGGATTCCCACCACATAGCCTCACCGAATCACCGCCCAGCGCCTTGTTCATGGCGTCGTACACGCTAAGGTCCGGCGAAGGGTCCTCACCGAGGTCGCCCATCACATAATGTTCGTCCGCAGGAAGCAGGTCCTTATCCTCCTGGGCATAAGCGACAAGTGCCCCACACAGGAGGGCCAAGCTGGAAAAAAAGCGAAGACGCATCGGTGGTTTGAACGGAGGAGCGGGGCGGATGGTTCCAGACCACTGATCCATTCGTCGATCACAATAAGCCATTCGCCGACAGTCAGGGATGATCAGTCCAAATAGCCCATCGGGAGCGACGGAACAGCCTGCCATGACTTAACCATATGATTATCAGCTCATTAAATGGAATGGAACGTTAGGATAGCCCATTCACACAAGAACAACATCATCTATATTATCTCATCATTCATCGACAATAAATAATGATTCATCGATAAAAAGAATTGACAAGAGACGCCTGATCCCCAAATCTTCCTGTCGCAAACCAACTTTTTTCAACATGAAGCACCTCTTCCACGAATCGATCCTCTCCCGGGTTTCCAGGGAGGGGCACCGCGCTGCGGAAACGAGGTCGGTCCATACGGTCGGCCTTCATGCAGCCCGGCCATCCAGGTCATGGGCCAAAGCCTTGCGGCTGAGCTCCTTGGCTATTCTCATAAGCCTCGTGACCAGCGCATGGGGCCAGACCACTGAGACCTTCAACAGCTCCGGGACTTTCCTTGTTCCAGCCGGTGTGACCGAGGTCACGGTGGAGTGCTGGGGCGGTGGCGGTCGTGGCGGCTCAAGGACCTCGAGTTCGGCCGGCCGAGGTGGCGGTGGCGGCGGCGGCGCCTATGTGCGTAGCACGATCCCAGTGATCGAAGGCAACACCTACACGGTGACCGTCGGTTCCGGTAGCACCGGTACCGGAGCTGGAGGTGATTCCTGGTTCGGAACGGCAACCACCGTCATGGCCAAGGGTGGTTCCTCCTGTGGCAACAACAGCAGCAGCGGTGCCAACGGTGGTTCCGCCTCAGCCTCCATCGGAACAGTGAAATATAACGGTGGCGATGGTGCCAACGCCACTAGCAGCAGAGGTGGTGGTGGTGGTTCCTCTGCTGGGACGGCAGCGAACGGCGCTGATGGTTCAGGAGATAATGGAGGTAACGCGCCGGCCGGTGGTGGTGACGGAGGAGATGGTGGGAATTCGTCCTTCAGCGGAGCACATGGCGATGATGGTTCCACCCCAGGCGGAGGAGGTGGTGGTTGTGAACGCAACTACTCAAGTGCGAGGAATGGTGGCGATGGTGCCAACGGACGTGTCATCCTGACCTACACTCCATGTAGTGGTCCGACGGTCTCCGTTACCCCAACCACACCAACGATCTGTAGCGGTGGGAGCGTTGTGCTGACCGCCTCTGGTGCGACAGGTGGGTATACCTGGTCACCGAACATCGGATTGAGCGCGACAAGCGGTGCCATGGTGACCGCCAACCCGGGCACCACGACCACCTATACCGTGACTGGCACGAACACCGGCTGCTCCATACCAGGATCGACCACGGTCACGGTCACCGTGTCCCAAGGACCGACCGGAGTTTCCGCGAACACTTCCAGCACTACGATATGCGCCGGCAGTACGGTGGACCTGACTGGATCGTTCGCAGCCCTACCGACCACCGTGTTCAGTGAGGATTTCAACGGCGGATTGGGCTCCTGGTCAGCTACGAACACCTCATCCGGTGGCACTCCCGCGGCAGCTGCCTGGACTTCGCGGCCGAACAACTATTTCTACAACGGCTACGGCAGCCCGGACCCGACCTTTTCCAGCAACGATGCCAGCCCCTTCGTGCTGAGCAATTCTGATGCTCAGGGATCCGGCACCACCGCCACCACCCTGGTCTCTCCTGGGTTCAGTACCCTGGGCTACAGTTCGCTGTCTCTCAGCTACTACCACTACTATCGATACAATGCCTCGGAAAGTGCGAACGTGGACATCTCAACGGATGGTACCAACTGGACCACCGAACAGACCCACACGAGCACGCAAGGTGCTGACGACGGGTTCGTACAAGCCACGATCGACCTGAGCGCATACACCGGTCAACCCCAGCTCTTCATCCGGTTCCGATACGAGGCCTCCTGGGATTGGTGGTGGGCCATCGACAATGTGACCGTCACAGGCACCCCCGCCCCCACGACCTTCAGCTGGACCTCCACCCCTGCCGGGTTCACGAGCACGGACCAGAACCCAACGAACGTGACGGTGAACGCGAACACGACCTTCCATTTCACCGCCACTCGTTCGGGTTGCGGGTCCACCGCGAGCACTGCTCTCGTGACCGCAGTCCCATTGCCCGACGCTGGCATTAATGGAACGCTCAGTGTGTGCAGCAGTGATGCTCCAGCGAGCCTGCTTGCCGCTCTTGGTGGAACTCCCGACGGTGGTGGTTCCTGGAGCGGTCCGAGCGCGGTGAGCGGTGGGCTGTACGCACCCGGAACCATGGATCCAGGTATGTACACCTATACGGTCTCTGCGGCACCGTGCGCGAATAGTACCGCCACGGTCATCGTGACAGAGCAAGCAGCGACAGCCTGGTATGCTGATCTGGACGGCGATGGATTCGGTGATCCGAACGCAATGGTGATGGCCTGCAGCCAGCCCACGGACCATGTGGTGGACAACAGCGACTGTGATGACAGCCAGTTACTGTACGTGGATGGTGATGGTGACGGCTTCGGGACGGGAAGCCCCGTCGCTTGCGGTGTAGCGGACAACACCGACTGCAATGATGCCGAGACCCACTATGCGGACACGGACGGTGATGGCTACGGAGCCGGTGCCCCGGTCGCTTGTGGTGTGACGAACAACACGGATGACTGTCCGACCGTTCCCGGCCTCATCGGCTCGAACTGCGACGCCCAGCCTGGCCCTGGCTTCGTGCTCGGTCAGTTGAACGGTTCCTGCAGCTGCGAGGCCATCGCCTGTACGGAGAACGTGGTGATCGACCTGCGTTCGGACGCCAACAGCGAACAGATCGGCTGGGAGATCCTGGACCAGAACAGTGACCTGGTGCTATGCAGTGGTGGAGCACCGGATGAACCCTATCCCCACAACATCACCTCGCCGATCACCCCGACCTGCTGCCTGCCCGTGGGTTGCTATCGCCTGCGTGTGACCGATGCTGGTGGTGACGGATTCGTGAGCGGTGGCATCACCGGTGGTTACCAGCTGCGCGAGGCTGGTGCGAACGGCGCCCGCATCATCGACAACTTCGGGAACTTCACCAGTGGCAGTGTCAGCGGGCTCTCGGCCAGCATGGACAACGGCGCCTTCTGCCTGCCCACCGGCACCGACAAGCTCCTGTTCAGCAGCTGCGACAAGCTCGATTGGATCGACAACAAGATGATCGTGTGCCACGCCAACCCCGCCGTATCGGCGCAGTATGGTGTGACCAACGCCACGAGCGGTTACGAGTTCTGGTTCTTCGACCCGAACGGCAGCTACAGTTTCCGCCGATTCCGCAGCCATGCAACGACCGACGGATTCGGCCATGGCGCGACGCGTGCCTGCCACTTCAAGGTGAACGGCTGGTACAACAGCCTCGGCAGCCCGCATATCCCCTCTGACATGTTGTTGAACGTACGGGTGCGCGGTCGCGTGGCCGGCAACAACCTGCCCTTCGGTCCGGCCTGCCAGTTCCGTATCGATGCGGCGCTCGCTCAATGCCCGCACGCCAAGCTCCAGGACGATCCGGCCAACCCGGATGACTACAGCTGTGGCGTGATGCGCAACTTCGGCGGACCCAGCACACCTGCGAACCGCATCTATGCGAACCCGCCCCAGCCGATCCCAGTGGTGGCGAGCAACATGGTGCGCTACCAGTTCCGCTTCCGCATCGTGGCCGAGAACATCTGCATCGTGCGTCCGCCGCAGACCAGCCCGCGCATGGTATTGAACTGGACGAACGGCCCCGCGCTCGAATGCACGAAGACCTATGATGTGGATGTGCGTGTGAGCCTCGATGGCGGCGCCACCTGGTGCTTCGGCCCGGCCGGTGCGGGTCAGGCGGCCGCGTGCGCGGACACGGAGGATTGGGGTAAGATGTGCAAGGTGACGATCAATCCCTGCGCGTCCGTGGGTGGAGGTGGTAGCAGCATGGCACTGTCCGCTGACGGCCAGTTCACCATCTACCCGAACCCGAACAACGGCGAGAACCTGCGTGTGGACCTGGAACAGGTCGCCGCTGGCGTGGAACTGATCACCTTGGACATCTTCGACATGACTGGCAAGCGCGTGGTGGCCCGCACCATCACCCCGGCTGATGGTCGTGTGAACAGCACCATTGAACTGGACCGTGGACTGCAGAGCGGCATGTACATCGTACATGTCACCGCTGGCGAGGCCGCGTACACCGAGCGACTGGTGATCCAGCATTGACCATCCCGGCAACGGATACAAGGACCCCGGCGGACAGCCGGGGTTCTTGCATTCCAGACCAGGGTCATGCTAAGGATAGAGCAGGTACTTCTTGCGGATGACCGCGAAACGGTCCAGGCCTTCCTTCCAGGAGGCGCGGATGGCCTCTTCGCTCAAGCCTGCCTCCACCTGCTCACGAAGCGCAGGACCACCGGCCAGCTTGTCAAAGAAGGGCGTGAAGAACTTCACCCCGTCCTTCGCGGTGGTCTGCATACCGATGAGCCACTGCAGGTTGATCCGATGATCCAGTCGGGCCTGGATCGCACCATACTCCGCGAGATCGAGCCCGCTGCACTCCTGAGCCTTGTACGGGGGATCCTTCGCCCCGGGCATGGAGCGCGGTGTGAACCGATAACGCCCAAGTGTCGCGCCCGGATAACCGATGCACTGGAAGGGCTTATCCGTCCCCCGACCGACGCTCACGATCGTTCCCTCGAACAATCCCAATGATGGATAGAGGTACACGGCGGATGCGTTGGGCAGGTTCGGCGAGGGCTTCACCGGAAGCTCGTACAAGGTGGCATGATCGTAACCCGCACAGGGCACCACCGTCAGGTCACACTGGACGCCCTTCTCGAGCCAGCCTTCTCCATTGATCATCCGCGCGAACTCCCCGATGGTCATGCCATGCACCAAGGGCACCGGATGCATGCCAACGAACGAACGATGCGCCGGGTCCAAAACCGGACCATCCACATAGAATCCATTGGGGTTCGGACGATCCAGCACGATGAGGGGTATGCCGTTCTCCGCCGCGGCTTCCATGACATAGTGCAGGGTGCCGATGTAGGTATAAAAGCGCACGCCAACGTCCTGGATATCGAACAAGAGCACATCGATATCCGCGAGTTGCGCCTTCGTGGGCTTCTTGTTCGAACCGTACAGGGATATCAGAGGAAGGCCGGTTCGCGCATCACGTCCGTCCTTCACGTGTTCACCCGCATCGGCGTCCCCGCGGAAACCATGTTCCGGAGCGAAGACCTTCAACACCTGCACCTTCAGCGCCAACAAGGAATCGACCAGATGGGTGCCACCGATGCGACCGGTCTGGTTCGTGACCACGGCAACGCGCCTGCCTATCAACGGCGGGATGTATTCCGAAGTCCGTTCGGCGCCAACGAGCAGTGCTGGTGCGGAGGCTGAAGGTTCCTCGCCCAGCTGGACCGCCTGCGTACGCCCGCAAGCCGCGAACACCAGGAAGGCCGTAAGCGTGGCGCCTATCTTCGCCGCTGCCCAAGGCCCGCCACCTCCGTTGAACGTCGCCCACTTCATCGCTCGCCGCATCCTGGTGGACAAGGACCGGGCCGATCGGTTATCACGGCCCATCGTCGGGATCGCGGTGCTGGGGATCATCATCGGCATGGCGGTCATGATCATCACGGTGGGCATCACCACGGGATTCCAGCGTGAGGTGCGGACGAAGGTAACGGGAGCCGGAGGTCACCTGCAGATCACCTCCATCAGCCAGACCGACTCCAAGGAGACGCCGCGGGTGTTGATCGCGCAGCCCTTCTACCCCAGCCTGGACACGGTAGCCGGCGTGCAGCACATCCAGGTCTTCGCCACACGCCCGGGGATCATCGAGACCGAGCAGGACATCGAAGGGGTGGTGCTGAAGGGGGTTGGCCGCGATCACGACTGGTCCTTCCTTGAGGAGCACCTGAAGGAAGGCACAGTGCCCGCCATTGGCGATACCACCCGGCCCATCGATCTGCTGCTCTCCACCTACTTGAGCGACCGGCTCCGCATCGGGGTGGAGGACACCATCACGGTCTACCTGATCAAGGACAATGATGACATCCGGCCGCGGAAGTTCCGGGTATCGGGCTTGTACGAGACAGGCATCGAGAACCTGGACCACCAGCTGGTGTTCGTGGACATTGAACACTTGCAGCGCTTCGCCCAATGGGGGCTGAAGGCGGAGATCCTCGTGCATGACACTCTGGAACGCGGGCGGGTGAAGGTGGAAGGACTTGCCTTCGGCGGCGATCGGGTATACGACTACGAGTGGCCGGGTCTCGATCTCACTGGAAAAGGGCCGCACTGGATCCCCTTCCAGCAGCGGGTGATGCTCATCGTGCATGATGCGAACGCCACGGTCCCGGACACGGCATGGGTGGATCTGGCCCCGATAGACGAAAACCTTCCCCTGAAGGAGAGCTTGACACCAGGCATGATCAAAGTGACCGCGCGAGGTGGAAGTGGTGGCAGCCACACGGCCTATGCGGGCGGTTTCGAGGTGATCCTCGACCGCTTCGAGGACCTGAACCGGATGGACGATCTGATCTACCGCGACTTCCTCGACATCCGGCTGCGATCGATCAGCGTGAAACAGCGTTTCCCGGAGATCTTCGCCTGGCTGGAACTATTGGACACGAACGTGGTGGTGATCATCGTGCTGATGGTGATCGTGGCGATCATCAACATGACCTCCGCACTGCTCATCATCATCCTGGAGCGTACACCCATGATCGGCGTCCTGAAGGCACTTGGCAGCACCAGCGGTGCTATCCGGCGCATCTTCCTGATCGATGCCGCCTACATCCTCGGAACAGGGATCATCCTGGGCGACCTGTTGGGGGTGCTGCTATGCGTGGTGCAACAGCAATTCGGGATCGTCACCCTGCCGGTGGAGAGCTATTACGTGGACAAGGTACCGGTGGACCTCGACCTGTTGCCGGTGTTGTGGCTGAACCTGGGCACCCTGCTGGTTTGCGTGCTGGCCTTGATCGTGCCGAGCATGCTGGTCACGCGCATAGCCCCGGCAAGGGCCATCCGTTTCGCCTGACCATCGCGAGCGGCCCGCTACCTTCACGGCCGCAATGCAGATCCACGAGAACATCCTCAGCACCATCGGGAACACCCCGATGGTACGGTTGAACAAGATCACGAAGGACATCCCCGCCATGGTCCTTGCCAAGGTGGAGACCTTCAACCCGGGCAACAGCATCAAGGACCGCATGGCCATCAAGATGGTCGAGGACGCGGAAAAGGCGGGCCTGCTGAAGCCGGGTTACACCATCATCGAGGGCACCAGCGGCAACACCGGCATGGGTCTCGCTATCGCCGCCATCATCAAGGGCTACAAGTGCATCTTCACCACCACGGACAAGCAGAGCAAGGAGAAGGTCGACATCCTGCGCGCGTTCGGAGCCGAAGTGATCGTGTGCCCCACCAACGTTGATCCGGAAGACCCCCGCTCCTACTACTCGGTCTCTTCGCGTCTGGTGAACGAAACGCCGAACAGTTGGAAAGCGAACCAGTACGACAATCCGAGCAACGCACAGGCCCATTACGAGACCACGGGTCCTGAGATCTGGGAACAGACCGGCGGCAAGATCGATCACTTCGTGGTGGGCGTGGGCACGGGCGGCACGATCTGCGGGACGGCGCGCTACCTGAAGGAGAGGAACCCGAACCTCAAGGTATGGGGCATCGACACCTACGGCTCGGTATTCAAGAAGCTGAAGGAGACCGGTGAGTTCGACAAGAACGAGATCTACCCCTACATCACGGAAGGCATCGGTGAGGACTTCGTGCCGGCCAACGTGAACATGGACCTGATCGATCACTTCGAGAAGGTGACCGATCGCGATGCGGCCATCTATACGCGGAAGATCGTACGGGACGAGGGCATCTTCGTGGGTAATAGTGCGGGTGCGGCCATGGCCGGGTTGATCCAACTGAAGGATAACTTCAAGAAGGGAGAAACCGTGGTGGTGATCTTCCATGACCATGGAAGCCGTTACGTGGGCAAGATGTTCAACGACGACTGGATGCGCGAGCGGGGCTTCCTTGTGGAGGAGAAGCCCACGGCCGGGGACCTGTTGAAGGGTAAGGACCTGCAACTGTTGAGCGTCGAAGCCGATGAACCGGTGCTGAACGCCATCGACAAGATGCGCCAGCACAACATCGACCAATTGCCGGTGTTCGAAGCTGGCAAGCCGGTGGGCACCATCACCGATGCGCGTCTGTTCGATGCGATCCTGGAGGATGCCGATGTGCGCACACAGGCCGCCCGCGTGGTGATGGGTCCTGCGTTGCCCGTGTTGAAGCTTGACGCATCTCTGGAGGAAGTGGCGAAGAAGCTCGGTAACGGATCCCCTGCTGTGTTGGTTGAACAGCACAACGGTTATGGGATCATCACGAAGCAGGATATCATCGGGAAGCTGAAGTAGCCACGGACCAAGGGTGATCACAGCACACCGAGAGATCCCAGCTTGACCGTAGACCCCTACTTTAGGATCCATGCGGATCACCCGATGGTCGCTCCTGCTGATCCTGGCTATTCTGCTCGTATGTGGTTCGAACATCAATTGGGGCAAGGAGCACTGGCGCACGGTCCTTCAGGTCGATGCCCGAGGTTATCATGCCTACCTCCCGGCATTGCTCCTCGATGGTGACCCGCACTTCTCCTCCTTCGACGCGATCGAACGGATCTACACCGATGACCCGGCGTATGTGTATGACTACCGGGCCATGGTCGATGGGGTCCACATCAACAAGTACTTCCTGGGAACGGCACTTGTTCAACTCCCCTTGTTCCTGGCAGCCCATGGGTATGCGCTGATGACCGAACAGCCTGCCGATGGTTGGTCCAAGCCGTATGTGGTGGCGGTGAACCTATCGGCCATTGCCTCGATCATGCTTGGCCTGTGGTGTCTCGCCCACCTGCTTGCCACCTATGGGGTCCGGGATATCCATGTCGCCTTCACGCTGATATGCTTCGCGTTCGGCACCAACCTCTTCTATTACACGATCGTCGCACCGGGCATGAGCCATGTGTACAGCTTTGGGTTGTGTACCGCATTCCTGTACTTGGGAAGGCGTTCCGCCCTTGCACCGCGCGGTCGACACCTTCTCATGCTTGGGGCCATCCTTGGTCTCATCATGCTCATCCGCCCGGTCAATGGGCTCATTGTGCTGGCTCTACCGATCCTCTACGAGGATAAGGACCGGTTCATGGCGTTGCGGTCGATCGTGAGGACCGAACCGGCCATTGCCTTTGGTGCCACCTTACTGACCGTCCTGTTACTAAGCCTGCAGTTCCTCTACTACCACTGGGCCACGGGCCATTGGATCATTTACAGCTATGGGGAAGAAGGCTTCAACTGGTCCGATCCGCACATGCTGGACCTGTTGTGGAGCTACCGGAAAGGCTTGTTCGTCTACACGCCCATCACCCTTTTGGCATGCGCTGGACTTGTTGGGCTTTGGCAGCGCTCCCGCCGTGCTGCGATGAGTTGGCTCCTGTTCTTCATCTTGCTCACCTATGTGCTCTCCTCCTGGTGGAACTGGTGGTACGGCGGGAGCTTCGGTTCGCGGGTCTTCGTGGAATACCTGGGGCTTTTCGCGCTCCCCTTCGCCCTGGCATTGACCTGTGCTCCGAAGAAGTGGCGCAAGGCCCTGGTGGTCTGTTCGATCACGCTCGTCGTGGTCTGCCAGATACGGACCTATCAGGCCCGCTATTATCGGATCCATTGGTCGGACATGAACAAAGAACTCTATTGGGAGGAGTTCCTACGCATCGACAGGCTCGTGTAGACCATGGCGCAAGTGTTTGACCAGATGCATCGCCTGATCCGGGTACCGGACCGACCGCAACGCATCATCTCCCTCGTTCCCTCCCAGACCGAGTTGCTGTATGATCTGGGCTTGGGCGATCGTGTTATTGGCATTACCAAGTTCTGCGTCCACCCGGAGGTGTGGTTCCGCAGCAAGGCACGCGTTGGCGGGACGAAGAAGGTGGACATCGACAAGGTGCGCACGCTGAATCCCGACCTCATCATCGGCAACAAGGAGGAGAACGAGCGCGCGGACATCGAGGTGCTGGAACGGGAGTTCCCCGTATGGATGAGCGATGTGCGCGACCTGGAAAGTGCACTGGAGTTGATCGCCCGCATCGGGTCGATCACTGCCGTGGAGGCGGTTGCCGAACAGATGATCCGGAACATCCGTGATGCGTTCAAGGTCCTGAAGCCGGTATCGCCCACGCTTGCGGCCGCGTATTTCATCTGGCAAGACCCGTTGATGGTGGCCTGTGGCGGAACCTTCATCCATGACATGATGCGGCATTGCGGACTGGTCAATGTCTTTGAGCACCGCCTGGAACGGTATACGGAGATCACGGCCCGGGACCTTGCCGCCGCAGACCCGGATGTGATCCTGCTTTCCTCCGAGCCCTTTCCCTTCGCGGAGGAACATATCCGGGAGTTCAACATGATCTGTCCGGGCACACTGGTACGCCTTGTCGACGGCGAGTTCTTCAGCTGGTACGGAAGTCGCTTGTTGCTTGCTCCAGCTTACCTCCGTTCGCTATTGGTGACGTTCGCACATCCGGGCGATCGGGCTTGATCGTCCATCCCTCGTCCGCATACTTGAACGGTCGAAGGAGCGTTCCAACGGCGGCCCGTCCTCTGCTGGTCGGCTACTTTTGCCGGTGATCCGCATCATGCGCTCGATCCTCTCCTTCCTCCTGTGCCTTGGCCTGTCGCTGGCGTATGGTCAGCGCGTGGGTCTTGTGTTGAGTGGCGGCGGTGCGACAGGGCTCACCCATATCGGTGTGATGAAAGCCCTGGAGGAGAACGGTGTGCCCATCGACTACATCGCGGGCAGCAGCATGGGAGCCTTGGTCGGTGGCCTTTATGCTGCTGGCTATTCACCGAACCAGATCGATTCGCTCTTCCACACCGAACTCTTCCAGATCATGGCCGCCGGAGGGATCGAGCCACGCTACCAATACTATTTCAAGCAGGATGCACAGGATGCCTCGCTCATCACGCTCCGCCTCGATCTGGACACCCTGCTGCAATACTCCCTGCCCACGAACCTTCGCGAACCGGCGTTGATCGACTTTGAGCAGATGACCAGCCTCGGGCCGGTTTCCGCTGCTGCGGGCTATGATCTGGACAGCCTCTTCGTTCCATTCCGATGCGTGGCATCGGACATCACCGACCAACGGTCCGTGGTATTCCGGGAGGGGGACCTGGCCCAGGTGATAAGGGCGAGCATGAGCTACCCCTTCTACTTCAAGCCGATCCGTGTGGACGGGCATTTGATGATGGACGGGGGGTTGTACAACAACTTCCCGAGCGATGTGATGTACAGTGACTTCATGCCGGACCTGATCGTGGGCAGCAACGTGGCCTACAACAGTCCACCACCGACCGAGGACGACCTCATAGGCCAGTTGCGGGCCATGATGCAGGAACGGACGATGTACGAGATCCAGTGCGAGAACGGCATCATCGTGGAACCCCGCACGAACACCTCCCTCTTCGACTTCACCGATCCGGCCACGGCGATCGCGGATGGATATGCAGCGGCCATGGAACGCATGCCGGAGATCCTGGCCCAGGTGCACCGACGGGTTGATCCGGAGGAACTCGCCCTCAAGCGTCACGCATTCCGGCGTAGCCTCCCGCCGATGGTCTTCGAGCAGGTGCGCATCCATGGCCTCAACCGGCCGCAGACCCGTTTCGTGGAACGAAGCCTGGACCGTCGCCGCGGACTGCTCATTCCCGAGACCTTGAAGCCGGTCTACTTCCGGCTGGTGGCCGACAACAACATCGCCAGCATCTATCCGAAGGCCACTTATATCCCCGAGCGTGACCGGTTCGACCTCGACCTCATCATCAAGCGCGAGAAGAACCTGCAGGTGCGGTTCGGTGGTATGTTCTCCTCCCGACCGGTGAACACCGGCATGGTGGCATTGCGCTACCATCTCTTCGGCCGCAGCTCCGCACATGTGGAGGCCTCCTCCTACTTCGGCAAGTTCTATGCGGCGGGTCAACTGAAGTTCCGCGCCTACCTGAGCACGAAAGCACCGATCTACCTCGAGCCCGTGTTCAACCTCCATCGCTGGGACCATTTCCGCAGCTTCAGCACCTTCTTCGATGAGGTGAAGCC
The DNA here is from genome assembly GCA_029573495.1 of Bacteroidota bacterium. GTDB lineage: Bacteria > Bacteroidota > Bacteroidia > Flavobacteriales_F > PHOS-HE28 > PHOS-HE28. Next base: position 15,583 of record JAKQEI010000246.1, read on the forward strand.
GTCCTACATCGTTATCCGCGAGGTATATGGAGGCCTCAATGCCGGGCTGGGCCTTGACAACAAGGGGCTGCTTCGCTACGACGTGCGGTTGGGCGAGACCCTGGACCGCTATTACCAAGGGCTGGACTTCACCGCGTTCGACACCACGGACGCCACCTATTTCCGGCACCTCACAACGGGCATGACCATCGAGCGGAACTCACTGAACCGCAAACAACACCCGAACGCCGGGGAATCCTTGATGGCATCACTGCGCTACGTGGGGGGCGACGAGCGGACCGAACTCGGGTCGACCAGCCCGGACAAGTCGCAATTCAAGTCGCGTCATGACTGGGTCGTGGCCAAGGTGACCCTTGACAAGTACTTTCTGCCTCGCGGGATATTCAAGTTCGGCTTCCTCGCGGAAGGGGTGTATAGTACCATGCCCGCCTTCCAGAACTACACGGCCAGTGTGATCCGGTCACCGGTCTTTCAGCCCACGCCGGAGATCAAGACCTACTTCATCGATCGCTTCCGTTCTCCGAAGTACCTCGCTGGTGGTGTCCGCACCATCATCGCCGTGGCCCGGAACAAGTTCGACCTACGGCTCGAAGGCCACGTCTTCCAGCCATACGAACCGTTCCTGCAGTCCGCGGATAATACGGCGAGCACGTCCGCAGCGTTCTCTGAACGGTATTTCATCGGTTCGGGCTCCTTGATCTATCAGAGCCCGCTGGGGCCCGTGTGGTTCAACCTGAGCTACTTCGATGGGCTGCGTGAACCGTGGGCCTGGAGCCTGAACTTCGGCTACATCCTGTTCGATCAGAAAGGCTTGGAATGATCACACACGACCTGCTGGATGCGTACGAGTCCGTGAAGGGTGACTATGATCGGTTGCCCTGCGGCAAGCGGCCGGATGAGAAGCTATGGGAAGCTGTGGACGGTCTGCTGCTCGACCTGCATCTCGCGAAGCATGGCTATGCCAGGGCAGGGTACGAGAAGTTCCTGGAAAAGGAATTGAACCGGCTGTGCGCGGATGACACCGTGGTGGAAAGGCTGCGCGGACTTGAACTCTAGGGATACGGTCCAGTTGGAGGAGAGCTGACAGGAAGCCTATCGTTCGGTGTACATGTTCATCCGTCGGCGGGCGGAGCTTCCCGGCCCCCTTGCCAGGTTGAAATGAAGATGGCCCTCTTTCGGAGGGCCATCTTCAACAGGTCGGTATGATCAAGCCTGTGCCGTGGGGCCGCCGAAGTTCATCGGCACCTCGGGCATCTCGCTCTCGCGGATGGTTCCGTGGACCTGCTCGAACTTCTGCACGTTGTCGGCCAGCGCGCGCATGAGGCGCTTGGCGTGCTGCGGGGTCAGCAGGATGCGCGAGCGCACCTTCGCCTTGGGCACACCGGGCATCACACGCACGAAGTCCACCACGAACTCCGAGTTGCTGTGCGTGATGATGGCGAGGTTGCTGTAGATGCCATCGGCCACTTCCTCGCTGATCTCGATGTTCAGCTGGTTGGGGCGGTTCTGGTCGTTCTGGTCTGCCATGTTCGGATCCTATTGAACGCGCAGGGGCGCGAATGCTCGCGCCCCTGCCACGTTGGTCATTGTCAGTCGTTCACCTCTTCGGAGGTCACACTCTCCGCCTGGAGGCGTGCGTACTCCTCCTTGTTGGCCACGATGGAGTTCTGGTAGGCACGTGCACCGGTACCTGCAGGGATCAGGTGACCCACGATCACGTTCTCCTTCAGGCCCAGCAAGTGGTCCTCCTTCGCGCTCACAGCAGCTTCGTTCAACACCTTGGTGGTCTCCTGGAAGGAAGCCGCCGAGATGAAGCTGTCGGTCTGCAACGATGCGCGGGTGATCCCCTGGAGCATGATGCGTGCCGTGGCGGGCTTGGCCGGGCGGGCCTCCACTAATGCGGCATCCTTGCGCTTCAGGGCGCTGTTCTCGTCACGCAGCCTGCGCATGGTGACGATCTGGCCCTCCTTCATGGTCGTGCTGTCACCGGCGCTTTCCACGACCATCTTGTCGTAGACCGCGTCGTTCTCCTCCATGAACTCGGTCTTGTTCACGCTCTGCTTCTCCAGGAAGCGGGTATCCCCCGGATCCTCGATCTCGACCTTGCGCATCATCTGGCGCACGATCACCTCGAAGTGCTTGTCGTTGATCTTCACACCCTGCATCCGGTACACCTCCTGCACCTCGTCCACGAGGTACTCCTGTACGCGCGTCGGGCCCTGGATATCAAGGATGTCGCCAGGACTGATGGATCCGTCGCTGAGCGGTGCACCCGCCTTGACGAAGTCGTTCTCCTGCACCAGGATGTGCTTGCTCAAAGGCACGAGGTAGAACTTCTTCTCGCCGGTGCGGCTCTCCACGATGATCTCGCGGTTGCCCCGCTTGATCTTCCCGTAGGAGATGATGCCATCGATCTCGCTCACCACGGCCGGGTTGCTCGGGTTCCGCGCCTCGAACAATTCCGTCACACGAGGCAGACCACCGGTGATGTCACCACCCTTGCCGGAGCTGCGGGGGATCTTCACCAGCACGTCACCGGCCTCGATCTTCTTGCCATCCTCCACGATGATGTGGGCACCCACCGGCAGGCTGTAGCTCTTCAGCTCCTCCTTGCCCTTGGGGTCCATGATCTTGATGGTCGGGTTCTTGCGCTTGTCGCGGCTTTCCACGATCACCTTCTCCGCAAAGCCGGTCTGTTCGTCGATCTCCTCACGGTAGGTCGCATTCTCCTCGATGCTCTCGAACTCCACCTTACCGGCCAGTTCAGAGATGATCACCGCGTTGTACGGGTCCCAGGTGCAGATCAGGTCGTTCTTCTTGATCGCCTTGCCACCCTTGTTGTAGATCATCGCGCCGTAGGGGATGTTGCTCGTGGTGAGCACGATGCCCGTGTTGGCGTCGATGATCCGCATCTCGGTACTGCGGCTGATGACCACTTCGGCGTTCTCGCCCTTGCGGTCCTTCTTCGCCACGGTGCGCAGCTCGTCGATCTCCAGGATGCCGTCGTACTTGGCTCGGATCTCGCTCTCCTCGGTGATCTTGCCGGCCACACCACCCACGTGGAAGGTCCGTAGGGTAAGCTGGGTTCCCGGTTCACCGATGGATTGTGCGGCGATGACACCCACGGCCTCGCCACGCTGCACCATGCGGCCGGTGGCCAGGTTACGGCCATAGCACTTGGCGCATACGCCCTGTTTCTGTTCGCAGGTGAGCACGCTGCGGATCTCCACCTCCTCGATCGGGCTGTCCGCGATCGCCTTGGCGATGTCCTCCGTGATCTGCTCACCGCTCTGTACCAGTAGTTCACCCGTCTGCGGGTGGTAGACGTCATGCACCGCGCTGCGACCCAGCACGCGATCGTAGAGGGTCTCCACGATCTCCTCGTTCTTCTTCAGGGCGGTGGCCACGAGGCCGCGGAGCGTGCCGCAGTCCTCATTGGTGATCACCACGTCCTGCGCCACGTCCACCAGACGACGCGTCAGGTAACCGGCGTCAGCGGTCTTGAGCGCCGTATCGGCCAGACCCTTACGGGCACCGTGGGTGGAGATGAAGTACTCGAGGATGGACAGGCCCTCCTTGAAGTTCGAGAGGATGGGGTTCTCGATGATGTCCTGACCGCCGCCGCCGCCGCTCTTCTGTGGCTTGGCCATCAGGCCCCGCATGCCGCTGAGCTGACGGATCTGCTCCTTTGAACCACGGGCGCCACTGTCCATCATCATGTAGATGGAATTGAAGCCCTGGCGATCGTTCTTGATGCGCTCCATCAGGGTGAAGGTCACCTTGCTGTTGGTGTGCGTCCAGATGTCGATCGTCTGGTTGTACCGTTCGTTGTTGGTGATCAGACCCATGTTGTAGTTGCCCGTCACCTCGTCCACCTCGGTCTGGGCGGCCTTCACCAGCTTGTCCTTCTCGGCGGGGATCACCACGTCGTCCAGGTTGAAGCTGAGGCCACCGCGGAAGGCGCTCATGAAGCCGAGTTCCTTGATGTCGTCCAGGAACTGTGCTGCACGCGCGGTACCGGTGACCTTGGTCACCAGCCCGATGATGTCGCGAAGCGCCTTCTTGGTGAGCACCTCGTTGATGAAGCCCACTTCGTTCGGCACCACCTCGTTGAAGAGGGTGCGACCGCAGGTGGTCTCGATCATATGGGTCTTGCCCTCGGCATCGGTCCAGCGCAGCTTGATCCATGTGTGCAGATCGAGCTGGTTCTCGTTGTACGCGATGATGACCTCCTCGGGGCTGTAGAAGGTGCGGCCCTCGCCCTTCATGGTGCGCTCCTTGTCGGTCTTGCGGCCTTTCGTGATGTAGTAGAGGCCCAACACCATGTCCTGGCTCGGTACCGCGATGGGCGCCCCGTTGGCAGGGTTCAGGATGTTGTGGCTGGCCAGCATGAGCAGCTGCGCCTCCAGGATGGCGGCGTTGCCCAGCGGCACGTGCACGGCCATCTGGTCACCGTCGAAGTCAGCGTTGAAGGCCGTACAGACGAGCGGGTGCAATTGGATCGCCTTGCCCTCGATCAGCTTCGGCTGGAAGGCCTGGATACCGAGGCGGTGCAGGGTCGGAGCACGGTTGAGGAGCACGGGGTGGCCCTTCAGCACGTTCTCCAGGATGTCCCACACCACGGGCTCCTTCTTGTCCACGATCTTCTTCGCGCTCTTCACGGTCTTCACGATCCCCCGCTCGATCAGCTTGCGGATGATGAACGGCTTGAAGAGCTCGGCGGCCATGTCCTTCGGCAGACCGCACTCGTGCAGTTTCAGCTCAGGACCAACGACGATCACCGAACGGGCGCTGTAGTCCACACGCTTACCGAGCAGGTTCTGACGGAAGCGGCCCTGCTTGCCCTTGAGCGAATCGCTCAGCGACTTCAGCGGACGGTTGCTCTCGCTCTTCACGGCGCTGCTCTTGCGGCTGTTGTCGAAGAGGCTGTCAACGGCCTCCTGCAGCATCCGTTTCTCGTTCCGCAGGATCACCTCCGGCGCCTTGATCTCCATCAGGCGCTTCAGGCGGTTGTTGCGGATGATCACGCGGCGGTACAGGTCGTTCAGATCGCTGGTGGCGAAACGACCACCGTCCAACGGTACCAACGGACGCAGTTCGGGCGGGATAACCGGAACCACTTTCACGATCATCCATTCCGGGTTGTTGGAGCGACGGCTGATCGCATCGCGGAAGGCCTCCACGACGTTGAGTCGCTTCAGGGCCTCGTTCTTCCGCTGCTGACTGGTCTCGGTGTTCGCCTTGTGGCGCAGGTCATAGCTCAGGCTGTCGAGGTCCAGACGCTTCAACAGGTCGTGCAGGGCATCGGCGCCCATCTTGGCCACGAACTTGTTGGGGTCCGAATCATCGAGGTATTGGTTGTCCTTGCCCAGCGTCTCCAGGATGTCGAGGTATTCCTCCTCGGTGAGGAAGTCCAGGTATTGCACCGGGTTCCCCTCCTTGTTCATCGCCGTACCGGGTTGGATCACCACGTAGCGCTCGTAGTAGATGATCTGATCGAGCTTCTTCGTGGGCAGGCCCAATAGATAGCCGATCTTGTTCGGCAGGCTGCGGAAATACCAGATGTGCGCCACGGGCACCACCAGCTGGATGTGGCCCATGCGCTCACGACGCACCTTCTTCTCGGTCACTTCGACCCCGCAGCGATCGCACACGATCCCCTTGTAGCGGATGCGCTTGTACTTGCCGCAGTGGCATTCGAAGTCCTTCACCGGACCGAAGATCCGCTCGCAGAAGAGGCCATCACGCTCCGGCTTGTAGGTCCGGTAGTTGATCGTCTCCGGCTTGATCACCTCACCATGGCTGCGCTCGAGGATCTGCTCGGGGCTGGCCAGGCTGATGACGATCTTGTTGAAGTTGCTGTTCAGCTTCACTTCCTTCTTCATGTTCTCGCGTTGCTTGCTAGCGTTCGACGTTCAGTTGCTCACCGGGGGATCACTCAAGGGCCACGTTCAGTGCCAGGCCACGGAGTTCGTGGAGCAGCACGTTGAACGATTCGGGGATGCCCGGTGTGGGAAGGGGTTCGCCCTTCACGATGGCCTCGTAGGCCTTGGCGCGACCCATCACGTCATCGCTCTTCACGGTGAGGATCTCCTGCAGGATGTTGGCGGCGCCGAAGGCCTCCAACGCCCACACTTCCATCTCACCGAAGCGCTGACCGCCGAACTGTGCCTTACCACCGAGCGGCTGCTGGGTGATGAGGCTGTAGGGGCCGATCGAACGTGCGTGCATCTTGTCGTCCACCATGTGTGCGAGCTTGATCATGTAGATCACGCCCACAGTGGCAGGTTGGTCGAAGCGCACACCCGTGCCGCCGTCGTACAGGTAGGTCTTGCCGTTGCGTGGGATGCCGGCCTCGTCGGTCTCGGCATTGATCTGGTCGTGGGTCGCACCATCGAAGATCGGCGTGGCGTATTTGCGGCCCAGCTTCTTGCCGGCCCAGCCCAATACGGTCTCGTAGATCTGTCCCAGGTTCATCCGGCTCGGTACGCCCAGCGGGTTCAGCACGATGTCCACAGGCGTGCCATCCTCCAGGAAGGGCATATCGGCGTCGCGGACGATCTTGGCCACGATGCCCTTGTTCCCGTGGCGGCCGGCCATCTTGTCGCCAACCGTCAGCTTCCGCTTGGCGGCCACGTACACCTTCGCCAGCTTCACGATGCCCGTTGGGAGCTCATCGCCGATGCTCACCTGGAACTTCTTACGCTTGTACACACCGCTCACATCGCTGTGGCGGATGTTGTAGTTGTGGATGAGCTGGCGCACCAGTTCGTTCGTCTTCTTGTCGCCGGTCCACTCAGTGGGGTCCACGGTGATGAAGTCGATGCCCTGGAGCACTTTGGCGCTGAACTTGACGCCCTTCTTGATCTGCTCCTCCTTGTACTTGTTGAACACACCGTTGCTGGCCTGACCATCAACGAGCTTCATCAGCTTCTCGATCAGCAGGTTCTTCAAGGCGCCGAGCTCCTTGTCCTGCTCCTTGTCGATCTGCTCAAGGATGCCCTTCTCGTTGCCCTTGGCCTTCTTGTCCTTCACGGCACGGCTGAAGAGTTTCTTGTCGATCACCACGCCCTTGGTGCTGGGTGGCGCCTTCAGGCTGGCGTCCTTCACATCACCGGCCTTGTCGCCGAAGATGGCACGGAGCAGCTTCTCCTCGGGGCTCGGATCGGTCTCACCCTTCGGCGTGATCTTGCCGATGAGGATGTCACCTTCCTTGATCTCCGCACCCACGCGGATCAGGCCGTGCTCGTCGAGGTCCTTGGTGGCCTCTTCGCTCACGTTAGGGATGTCGGCGGTCAGTTCCTCCAGTCCACGCTTGGTGTCGCGCACCTCCATGATGTACTCATCGATGTGGATGGAGGTGAAGATGTCCTCCGAGGCCACACGCTCGCTGATCACGATGGCATCCTCGAAGTTGTAACCCTTCCAGGGCATGAAGGCCACCTGCAGGTTGCGGCCGATGGCGAGTTCCCCATCCTGCGTGCCGTAGCCCTCGCAGAGGACATGGCCGGCGGTCACCTTCTCGCCTTTGCGCACCACGGGGCGCAGGTTCATGCAGGTGCTCTGGTTGGTCTTCAGGAACTTGGTGAGCTTGTATTCCTTCTCGTCGCCATCGAAGCTCACGGTCCGTTCGTCCTCGCTCCGCTTGTATTCGATGATGATCCTGTCGCTGTCCACGTACTTCACCACCCCGTCGCCTTCTGCGGTGAGCAGTACACGGCTGTCGCGGGCCACGAGCTCTTCCAGGCCGGTGCCGACGAACGGCGCCTCGGGGCGCAGCAGCGGCACGGCCTGGCGCATCATGTTCGAGCCCATCAGCGCACGGTTGGCGTCGTTGTGCTCCAGGAAGGGGATCAAGGAAGCTGCGATGGAGGCGATCTGGTTCGGCGCCACGTCCATCAGGTTGATCTCCTTGGGCTCCACGACCGGGAAGTCGCCCATCAGTCGGGCTTTCACGCGGCTGGTCTCGAACTCACCCTTCTCGTTCACCTTGGCGTTCGCCTGGGCGATCATCTTGTTGTCCTCCTCCTCGGCGCTCAGGTAGATCACGTCGGCCTTGGTATCCACCTTACCTTCCTTCACAGGGCGGTAAGGGGTCTCGATGAAGCCGAGGCTGTTGATCTTGCTGTAGACGCAGAGCGAACTGATCAGACCGATGTTCGGTCCTTCCGGCGTCTCGATGGTGCACAGGCGGCCATAGTGGGTGTAGTGCACGTCGCGGACCTCGAAGCCAGCGCGCTCACGGCTCAGACCACCGGGTCCAAGGGCCGACATCCGGCGCTTGTGGGTGATCTCGCTCAGCGGGTTCGTCTGGTCCATGAACTGGCTCAACTGGTTCGTTCCGAAGAACGAGTTGATAACCGAGCTCAGGGTCTTGGCGTTGATCAGGTCGGTGGGGGTGAACACCTCGTTGTCGCGCACGTTCATGCGCTCGCGGATGGTGCGTGCCATACGGGCCAGACCCACGCCGAACTGGGCATGGAGCTGCTCGCCCACGGTGCGCACACGACGGTTGCTCAGGTGGTCGATGTCATCCACATCGGCCTTCACGTTCACCAGTTCGATCAGGTACTTGATGATGAAGATGATGTCCTCCTTCGTCAGTACCCGTACGCTCAGTTCGCTTTCGAGGCCGAGCTTCTTGTTGATGCGGTAGCGCCCCACCTCACCGAGGTCGTAGCGCTGCTCGCTGAAGAAGAGCTTGTCGATCACGCCGCGAGCCGTCTCCAGATCGGGTGGCTCGGCGTTGCGCAGCTGGCGGTAGATCACTTCCACGGCCTCCTTCTCGGAGTTCGAGGTGTCCTTCTGCAGGGTGTTGTAGATCAGTGCGTAGTCCGCCGCGTTGATGCCGGCCTTGTGCAGGATCACGGTCTTGGCGCCGCTCTCGACGATCTGGTCCACGTGCTCCTCCTCGATCACCGTCTCGCGGTCGATGAGCACCTCGTTGCGCTCGATGCTCACCACCTCGCCGGTGTCCTCGTCCACGAAGTCCTCCACCCAGCTCTTCAGCACACGGGCGGCGAGCTTGCGGCCCACGGCTTCCTTCAGGTTGGCCTTGGTCACCTTGACCTCATCGGCCAGACCGAAGATCTCCAGGATCTGCTTGTCGCTCTCGTACCCGATGGCACGGAGCAGGGTCGTCACCGGAAGCTTCTTCTTCCGGTCGATGTACGCGTACATCACCCCGTTGATGTCCGTGGCGAACTCGATCCAGGAGCCCTTGAAGGGGATGACACGGGCGCTGTACAACTTGGTCCCGTTCGCGTGGCGGCTCTGGCCGAAGAACACGCCGGGAGAACGGTGCAACTGGGATACGACCACACGCTCGGCACCGTTCACGACGAACGAGCCCTTTGGGGTCATGTAGGGGATCTGGCCCAGGTATACGTCCTGGACGATCGTCTCGAAGTCCTCGTGCTCCGGATCGGTGCAGTACAGTTTCAATTTGGCCTTCAGCGGAACGCTGTAGGTAAGTCCGCGCTCGATGCATTCGTCGATGCTGTAGCGGGGCGGGTCGATGAAGTAGTCCAGGAATTCCAGCACGAACTGGTTGCGGGTGTCCGTGATGGGGAAGTTCTCGCTGAACACCTTGAAGAGGCCTTCGCTTTCACGGTGTTCGGGGAGGGTCTCGATCTGGAAGAAGTCCTCGAAGCTCTTCAGCTGGATGTCGAGGAAATCAGGATAATCGATCGACAAGGGGCTGGAGCCGAAGTCGATGCGCTTGCTTTTCTTGGAACTGGTCTTCGCCTGGGCCATGAGTGCGGGATAAGGAGAACGTGTACGACCGTTCGGGCTACGGATCCGCCTTCTATCTGCCGGACACCCGGGCTGGATCAGCGCCCGGGCATGCGTTATGTCCGCCTGTCTGCGGACCTTCGATCACAGAACAGCCGGAAAGGCCCGCCGTGGGGCCTCTCCGTGCTGCTGTGACGCTAGCGCGTATGCGGTCTTACTTGACCTCAACCTCTGCGCCGGCTTCCGTCAGTTGCTGCTTCAGGCTCTCAGCGTCTTCTTTCGAGACGCCTTCCTTCAGCGGCTTCGGAGCACCGTCAACGAGGTCCTTCGCTTCTTTCAGTCCGAGACCGGTGAGTTCCTTCACCAGTTTCACGACGGCCAACTTGTTGGCGCCGCCGGACTTGAGGATCACATCGAAGCTGGTCTTCGCAGCAGCGGCGTCACCGCCACCTGCAGCTGCACCTCCCGCTGCCACTGCCACTGCAGCTGCTGCCGGTTCGATCTTGTATTCCTCTTTCAGGTATTGAGCGAGCTCGTTCACCTCTTTCACGGTGAGGCCCACGAGCTGGTCGCCCAAGGTCTTGATATCTGCCATTTTTCGGGTTTGTTACTTGTGTTCGGGGAAGCGGACTGTGCGTAACGCGTTTGATGGATCGCCCACCACAGGATGGAGGGCGGTCCTTGATGTCTGTTAGGCTGCTCGTTCTTCGAGGGTCTTGAGCAGGCCTGCGATCTTCTGACCACCGCTGCCCTGAAGGCCGCTGATGACGTTCTTGATCGGACTTTGGAGCAGGCCGATGATCTCGCCGATGAGCTCCTCGCGACCTTTCAGGTTGCTGAGCATCACCAGTTGGTCATCACCCACGAAGACGGCTTCCTCCACCCAGGCGCTCTTCAGCACGGGTTTGTCGGCCTTCTTGCGGAACTCACTGATCAGCTTCGCTGGAGCGTTGCCCTTCTCGGACATGAGCAGGGAGGTCTGACCCTTCAGCGTGGGGATCACGCCGGTGTAGTCCTTCCCTTCCACGCTTTCCATCGCCTTGCGGAGCAGGGTGTTCTTCACCACCTTCATGCGGATGCCGCTTTGGTGGCAGGCACGGCGCAGGTTGCTCGTCACCTCGGCGGTCATGCCGGAGGTATCGGCGAGGTAGATCACGTTGGTGGACTTGATGTCCTCCACCAGCTCGGCGATCGCTTGGTCTTTTTCGGTACGGGTTGCCATGGTTGTCGCTGGTTATGTGATCAACCCACGGAAACGGTGCGGGTATCCACCTGCACGCCGGGGCTCATGGTACTGCTGATGCTGATGCTCTTGATGTACGCTCCCTTGGCGGTGCTGGGCTTCAGCTTCACCAGGGTCTGCAGGAGTTCGGTGGCGTTCTCGCTCAACTTGTCCGCATCGAACGAGGCCTTGCCGATCACCGCGTGGATGATGCCGGCCTTGTCCACCTTGAAGTCGATCTTACCGGCCTTCACCTCTTTCGTGGCCTTGGCCACGTCCATGGTCACGGTACCGGTCTTCGGGTTCGGCATGAGGCCGCGGGGACCGAGCACACGGCCCAGGGCACCCACTTTCGCCATCACGGCCGGTGTGCAGATGATCACGTCCACGGACGTCCAGCCGCCCTTGATCTTCTCGATGTAATCGTCCAGACCAGCCATGTCAGCGCCGGCGGCCAGGGCCTCCTCGCACTTGGCGGGGTCGGCGAGCACCAGCACGCTCACCGTGCGACCAGTGCCATGCGGCAGGCTCACGGTTCCGCGCACCATCTCGGTGCTCTTCTTGGGGTCCACGCCCAGGCGCACGGCGATGTCCACCGTGGCGTCGAACTTCGTGGTGCTCACCTGCTTCACGATCTGGGCCGCTTCCTGCAGGGTGTAGATCTTGGTCGTGTCGAACTTCGACAACGCGGCTTTACGCTTCTTGGTCACAGTTGCCATGGTCGTCGGGTTCAGAAGGGTTTGTCACCGGTCACGGTCACGCCCATGCTGCGGGCGGTGCCCGCCACCATGCTCATGGCGCTCTCGATGGTGAAACAGTTCAGGTCGGGCATCTTGTCCTCGGCGATCGCCTTGATCTGTGCCCAGGAGATGCTGCCCACCTTGTTGCTGTGCGGCACACCGCTTCCCCCCTTGATCTTGGCGGCATCCATGATCTGGACGGCCGCCGGTGGGGTCTTGATGATGAAGTCGAACGACTTGTCGCTGTACACGGTGATCACCACGGGCAGCACCTTGCCTGCCTTGTCCTGCGTGCGCGCATTGAACTGCTTGCAGAACTCCATGATGTTCACGCCCTTGGCACCCAGTGCGGGACCGATGGGCGGTGAGGGGTTGGCGGCGCCACCCTTCACCTGTAGTTTCACGAGACCTGAGATCTCCTTGGCCATGGTTCTTGGTTTGTGTCCTTGTTAGCGCTTTCCTCTCGGTCAGCTCGGACGGGTTTGCTTTTCGTTCGGGCACGGGATCCGCACCCTTGTTGTTCTATGGATCAGACCTCCTTTTCCACCTGCATGAAGCTCAATTCCAACGGGGTCTTCCTGCCGAAGATCTTCACCATCACCTTCAACTTCTTCTTCTCCTCGTTGATCTCCTCGATCACCCCGTTGAACCCGTTGAAGGGACCATCGATCACCTTCACCCCTTCACCGACATGGTATGGGTTGAAGTTCGTCTCGACGTTCTCGGCGAGTTCATCCACGGTGCCGAGGATGCGGTTCACCTCGCTCTGACGCAAGGGAACGGGGTCGCCCCCTTTCTCCGCACCCAGGAAGCCGATCACGTTGGGCAGGTTCTTGATGCTGTGCGCGATCTCACCGGTCAGGTCGGCCTCCATCAGCACATAGCCCGGGAAGAAGTTGCGCTCCTTGCTCACCTTCTTTCCATCACGGATCTGGTAGAACTTCTCCGTGGGGATCAGCACCTGCGCGATGTAGCTGCCCATCGATTTGGAGCGGGAGACCTCCAGTTCGATGGTCTCCTTCACCTTCTTCTCCTTGCCGGAGATGGCGCGGACCACATACCACTTCTTGCCGGTTTCAGCCATGGTCGTTAGGCGCCGATGAGTTTGTAGATGAACCCGAGCATACCTTTCCAGAAGCTGGTTTCGTTCATGTTCTGCACCCCGAAGATGAAGTCCATGAGGAAGACGATGAGCGACAGGATCAGGGCCGATACCAGCACGATGATGGCACTGCTCTGCAGTTCCTTCCAGGTGGGCCAGCTCACCTTGTTCACGAGCTCGTTATAGCTCTCGCTCAGGTATGTCTTGAAGCTTGCCATCGATGGTCTTTCGTTCGGGTCGCTGTTGGCACGGGTGGCAGGAATCGAACCCGCAGCCTAAGGTTTTGGAGACCTTCGCTCTACCAATTGAGCTACACCCGTAGATTCCTTGTCTTGGTCCTTTTTTCGGCGGCGAAGGCCGTCCGCCGAATGGCGGACGGCCCAGCCTCCGTTGGTCGTTATCCTTACTTGATGATCTCGGTCACCTGGCCGGCACCCACCGTACGACCACCCTCGCGGATGGCGAAACGCAGGCCCTTGTCCATGGCGATCGGAACGATCAGTTTCACGGTGATGGTCACGTTGTCACCCGGCATGATCATCTCACGGCCGGCCTCCATCGTGATCTCGCCCGTTACGTCCGTGGTGCGGAAGTAGAACTGCGGGCGGTACTTGTTGTGGAAGGGCGTGTGACGGCCACCTTCCTCTTTCTTCAGCACATAGATCTCGGCCTTGAACTCGGTGTGCGGGGTGATGCTACCGGGTTTGGCGATGACCATGCCACGACGGATCTGGTCCTTCTCGATGCCACGGAGCAGCAGACCCACGTTGTCGCCGGCTTCGCCGCGGTCGAGCAGTTTGCGGAACATCTCCACACCGGTGCAGGTGCTCTTCATCTTCTCCTCCTGCATGCCGATGATCTCCACTTCGTCGCCGGTCTTCACCACGCCGGTCTCGATACGACCGGTGGCCACCGTACCACGACCCGTGATGGAGAACACGTCCTCCACGCTCATCAGGAAGGGCTTTTCCACCTCGCGGGGGGGGACCGGGATCCAGTTGTCCACCGCGTCCATGAGTTCCATGATCTTCTCCACCCACTTGGCCTCGTTGTTCAGGCCACCCAGGGCGCTGCCGCGGATGATGGGGGTGTTGTCACCGTCGTACTCGTAGAAGCTCAGGAGTTCGCGGATCTCCATTTCGACCAGGTCGAGGAGTTCCACGTCATCCACCATGTCCACCTTGTTCATGAACACCACGATCTTGGGCACGCCCACCTGACGACCGAGCAGGATGTGCTCACGGGTCTGGGGCATGGGACCATCCGTCGCGGCCACCACCAGGATGGCACCGTCCATCTGGGCGGCACCCGTCACCATGTTCTTCACATAGTCGGCGTGGCCCGGGCAATCCACGTGGGCGTAGTGACGGTTGGCCGTCTGATACTCCACGTGTGCGGTGTTGATGGTGATACCACGTTCCTTCTCCTCCGGGGCGTTGTCGATGGAGTCGAAGCTGCGCTTCTCGGACAGACCTTTTTCGGCCAGTACGGTGGTGATAGCTGCAGTAAGCGTGGTCTTGCCATGGTCAACGTGGCCGATAGTGCCGATGTTGACGTGCGGCTTGTCCCTTTTGAAGGTCTCCTTTGCCATGGTCGGTCGTTGTGTTGTTTCTGCGGTTCGTTTTCGTTCAGTTCCGATCCTTCTATGCTGTACGGGCCGACCGCATCGCTGCGGTCTGTAACATCGGCGGCTTCGCTGGAGCCTTTGACGGGAATTGAACCCGTGACCTCTTCCTTACCAAGGAAGTGCTCTACCTCTGAGCTACAAAGGCCTATGACTTCTTTGGTGGTGGAGCGGGAGACGAGACTCGAACCCGCGACATTCAGCTTGGAAGGCTGATGCTCTACCAACTGAGCTACTCCCGCATATCGATCGTGGACCACACCCCTGCCACATCCGCAAGGATGGTGGCGATCGGCTCCGTGAAGAGTGATGGTGGGGAGAGCAGGATTCGAACCTACGAAGCTGTGAAGCAGCAGATTTACAGTCTGCCCCCGTTGGCCACTTGGGTATCTCCCCTCTTCCGATTCACGGAGCCAATGGACGGATTCGAACCCCCGACCTGCTGATTACAAATCAGCTGCTCTACCAGCTGAGCTACATTGGCCTGTACAACAGAAAAAGAACGTTTTCCACCCGCTCCGGAGCACAAGGCCCCGAATTGGGCCTGCAAATGTAGTAAGAATACCCACTGCTCCAAACGAAAAGGCCACGACTTTCATCGTGGCCTTCCCGGTGGACGCCGCTACCGCAACGCCCACCACAGGGGTCCTTGGATCACAGGGCCTTACGCGGGCTTTCCTTCGCTCGGGTGACCTGGCTCCGCAATGCCTCGACGGTGGTGATGGCGGCCTCCTCGAAGCTCTTGCCCTGTCGTTTGGCGAACAGGTCGTTCCCGGGGACGGCGAGACGGATCTCCACCACCTTGTTCTCCCGGTTCTCCCCATCGTGCTCCAAGCGCAGGAACACCTCGCCTGATAAAATGCTATCGTGGAACTGGTTCAACTTGGCCAACTTTTCCTTGATGAAACCGACCAGCTTGACGTCGGCGTCGAAATGGATGGAATGCACGTTCACGTTCATATTCAGGTTCCGTTGGTTGTTCATGTGACGCCCTACTTGCCACCGCGTGGGTGGGCCTGGGCGTGGACTTTGCGGAGTTTGTCGACCGTGTTATGGGTGTACACCTGGGTGGCCGCCAGGTTCGCATGACCCAGCAACTCCTTCACCGCGTTCAGATCGGCGCCATGCTCGAGCATGTGGGTGGCGAAGGTGTGTCTCAAGACGTGCGGACTACGTTTGCGCTGAGTGGTGACCCCACTAAGGTAACGACTTACCAAGCGTTGTACGGAGCGCCGTGCCAACGGTTCGCCCTGTGCATCCACGAGCAAGGGAGCTGTCATGACGTCCACCGCACCAGTGGCCGTTCGACCCTGCAGGTATACCTTCAGCCCATCCATCAGTTCAGGGCCGATGGGGATGATCCGTTCCTTCTGCCGCTTGCCCATCACCCGGAGGGTGCCACGCCGCAGGTCCGCATCGCCCACGGTAAGGCCGAGCAGTTCGGCCAGTCGCATGCCGGTCTGGTACAGCAGTTCGATCACCAGCCGTTCCGTAGCCCCTTGGTGGCCGCTGGGCCATACCACCTCGTCCAGTAGGAGGGCCATCCCTCTTTCCTCCACGAACTCAGGCAGTCGTTTGGGGGTCTTGGGCGGGTCCAGGAGCGCGGTGGGGTCATGTTCAGCCGCACCCACCAACCGGGCGAACCGGAAAAAACCACGGAGCGCGCTCAACTTGCGGTTCACACTGCGGGCACCGATCCCCTCCTCCATCAGTTGCATCATCCAGCGCCGAACGGCCTTGTCCGTGGCATGTTCGAGTTCATCCACTCCGGAACCGGCAAGGAAGGCCTGGAACCGTTCCAGGTCCTGTCGATAAGCCTTCACCGTATGTGGGCTGTATCGTTTCTCGTAGGTCAGGTGGTCAACGAACCGGTCCAGCAGCATCCCTGCTAAGGAACGTGGCCGGTACATCCAAGCGTATGGATGGCGCACTGAAGTTGTGCGCGGACCCGCTGTTAATTCGGTTGGCGCACAAGGTTCCCTACGAACCATACCCAACCCCGGTAATGAGGAAAGCCCCATTGCTGGGGCTTTCCGTGAGTTCACTGATGCGAGGACCTTATTCCTCGTTCTTCTGCAAGGTCAGCTTGTAAGCCGCCCGGATGATCTCCTTGCGACGGGCCACCGAAGGCTTCGTAAAGCTTTGACGCTTACGCAGTTGACGCATCGTTTGGGTGCGCTCGAACTTCTTCTTGAACTTCTTGAGCGCCTTGTCGATGCTCTCGCCTTCCTTGACCGGGATGATCAGCATGGTCGTTTGTCCTTTTCGCTTAGGGGGTGCAAATATAAGCGGGAGAATGATCCGTGCAATACCCTATGCCCTCAGCACATTCCTACTGATCACCAGCTTCTGGATCTCGCTGGTGCCCTCACCGATGGTGCAGAGCTTGCTGTCGCGATAGAACTTCTCCACCGGGAAATCCTTGGTGTAGCCATAGCCACCGAAGATCTGCACGGCCTCATTGCTGGCCCACACGCACACTTCGCTGGCGTAATACTTGGCCATGGCTCCGGCGGTGGTCACCTTCTTGTTCTGGCCGGTGTTCTTGTAGTGGCTCGCCTGCTGGATAAGGAGCTCCGCGGCCTCGATGCGCGTGGCCATATCCGCCAGTTTGAAGGCGATGGCCTGGAAGTTGGCGATGGGCTGGCCGAACTGTTCACGCTCCTTGGCGTACTTCACGCTCGCATCATACGCCCCTTTGGCGATCCCCAGGCTCAGCGCCGCGATGCTGATCCTGCCACCATCGAGGATCTTCATGGCCTGCTGGAAGCCCTCCCCCTCCTTGCCGAGTATATTATCCTCCGGAACGCGACAATCCTCGAAGATCACCTCTGCCGTCTCGCTGGCACGCATACCCAGCTTGTTCTCCTTCTTGCCGGCCTTCATGCCCGGGTTACCCCGCTCAATCACGAAGGCGGTCATACCCTTGCTGTCCAACAACTCGCCGGTGCGCACGATGGCCAC
This sequence comes from Bacteroidota bacterium, assembly GCA_029573495.1. GTDB lineage: Bacteria > Bacteroidota > Bacteroidia > Flavobacteriales_F > PHOS-HE28 > PHOS-HE28. Next base: position 32,970 of record JAKQEI010000246.1, read on the forward strand.
CACCACATCACTGCTCTTGCCGTGCGTGATCCAGCACTTGGTGCCGTTCAGCACCCACTCCTTCCCTTCCTTCCGGGCCGTACACTTCATGCGCATGGCGTCACTTCCGGTGTTGGGTTCCGTCAAGGCCCAGGCACCGAGCCATTCGCCCGAGGCCAGCTTCGTGAGCCATTTCTTCTTCTGGGCTTCATTCCCGAAGTAATTGATATGGCCGGTGCACAGGCTGTTATGCGCCGCCACGCTCAACCCGATGCTCCCGCAGATACGCGCCACTTCCACGATGGTCTCGACATACTCGTGGTAGCCCAGTCCCGATCCACCGTATTCCTCTGGAACGAAGACGCCCAACACGCCCGCCGGGCCGAAGTGCCGGGTGAAGAGCTCCTTCGGGAAGTGCTGGCTCTCGTCCCATTCCATCACATTCGGGCGCACTTCACGTTCGCACAGGTCACGCACGCTCTGTGCGATCATCGACTGGTTCTCGGTCCGGGTGAATTCCATGGTCTGTGCCAACCGGTGGCAGGATCAATATGTGACAAGGCGAACGACCTCGGCTCCATAAGGACGAAGGCGGTCGAGCCCATTGAGGAAAGCAAGTTCTATCAGGAAACTGAAGGCCGTGACGACACCTCCCTGTTTCCGGATCAATTCGGCTGCTGCGGCCGCGGTGCCTCCAGTGGCTAGCAGGTCGTCGTGCACCATCACATGCATACCAGGTCGCACGCTGTCCACGTGCATCTCGACCTCCGCGCTGCCGTATTCCAGGTCATAGCTGTGGCTCACGGTCTTCCAAGGTAATTTGCCCTTCTTCCGCACGGTGACGAAGGGAACATCGAGCGCCAGGGCCAGCGGCATCCCGAAGAGGAAGCCGCGACTCTCGATCCCGGCGATCGCGTCGATGCGGCGTCCGGCAAGCGCTTCGCGGAAACCATCCAGGGTGGCGCGACCCAAGGCTGGGTCCTCGAGCAAGGGGGTGATGTCGAGGAACAGGATACCAGGCTTCGGAAAGTCCGGAACGGCACGGATGGCCCCTTTCAGCCTCTGCTCAAGGTCGTTCACTCCAACGTGAGGTAAGGCGCAAGTTTACGGAAGACCTCCGCATCGATGGCCGCACATCCCTGGAGATCGGCCAGTTCCTTGAACGGGCCGTGCTGGGTCCGGTAGGCGATCAGCGGTTTCGCAAGCTTCCAGCGGACGTAGGGATGGACCGCCAGTTCTTCAACGGTACACGTATTGATCGGTATCCGCTTCACAGCCATCGGATCGAGGATCAGAAGCTGCTTCAACCTCAGAACGGCATCGGGCTTGTCCTTCAGCACATAAACCTCGGCCAGTTGGTCGAGGGAGACGAATCCCCCGAGCAGGTCCCGGTATTTCACGATGCCCCGAGCGAAGGCTGGGCCGATCCCCGGCAAGGCGATCAGAGCGGTTGTGTCGGCCGAGTTCACTTCAACCGATCGTGGCACATCCGGGACGTAGTTCGCTGGTTCCCGGATCCTTCCTTCATCGGATCCATCAGCGACCACCGCTTCACTCCGTTGCCCTGCGCGCTCCCATGCTGGTGGACCATCCTTCCAGCGGCTCTTCCCGGCGAGGGAGTCCGGCAATTGGATGTATGGCTCGAGCATCGCGAACTGCTCAGGCTTGATGGTGTACATCCGGCGGAGATCACGCTTGGTGCGGAACCGTCCACCCTTGCCTAGGTAGCGCTCGATCCCATCCACCTGCCTATCCGTGAGGCCCAGCGATCTCCACTCCTCACGAGTATTGGAGTTGGGATCAAAGGGGAACAACCTGATCCGGACGCTATCTCCCTGAGCCTCGGATCGTGATGCGATCCAGGCTTCGACCCGCGCCCGCTGGACGGATAGGTCCTGCCGATCAGGCGGACGCAACCACTGTTCATACACCACCCAGCCCGCCGCACCGATCAGCAAGACCATGAGTGCGAGCACCCCGCGACGCTCACCGCGATGGAGGTCGAACAGGTCCTTGAGCTGTTCCCTGCGATCAGCCCATCGACGCTTGTGCTCCATGGATCAAGGGATGATGGGGACCCGGGAGCAGGAGGTCGATGAGGAGCTTAAGATAGGTCGTACCTGGACAATGCATTGTTGGGTGATCGGCATGGTGCCCGTGGTAACGATCGGGCGTTCTTACAAGTATAACGCCCATCCCGATCCGGTCTCGAATTTCTCAGCGGATCATTCCCTGGCTGCGAGTTGCTGGCTCAAGACCTCAAGACCCGCCTCGAATCCCCTGGGCTGATACCCGAGTTCCGTGCGCGCCTTATCGAGGATGAAACCGGTACGCGGTGGGCGTCTGGCGGGCTGCCCCAGGGAGTCGCTCTTCACTGCGGAGACCACCGACGTGTCGAGTTGGAAAAAGGCCCCCACCCGTTCAACCAGCTCAAGGATGCTCATGCCATCCGGACCGCTGAGGTGGTAGATACCAGTGGCGCCCTGCTTGGCGATCCGGATGCATCCATCGGCCAGGTCCTCGGCAAGGGTGGGCATGCGCCATTGATCATCGACCACCTTGATGGGCTGCCCCTTCTCCAGGGCACCCTTCGCCCAAAGCACGACATTGCTCCTGCTGAGGCCTTCAGCAACGCCATAAACGATGATGGTACGCGCGATGGCCCAACGCGATAACCGACTGGTGATCACGATCCGCTCAGCGTCCAACTTGCTTTGACCATAAACGCTCAAAGGAGCCGCTTCGTCATCCTCCCGGTAGGGTCCAGCCTCACCATCGAATATGAAATCGGTGCTGAGATGGATGAAATGCGCCCCGAGTCTTTCCGCAGCCCGGACGAGGTGCTCGGTGGCGACCACGTTCTGGGATCGGCAAGCTGCTGGATCCAACTCGCAGGCATCGACGTTCGTCATGGCCGCGGTATGGATGACCACCTCCGGGTGGAAGGCATCGAATACCGCATCCACCTCATCCACGTCGGTGATGTCCATCGTGCGGTAGTGGGATGTAAGTGGGACCGGACTTCGGTCCTCTCCCCTGCTGGTCGCCAACAGGTCGACCGAGGTATCCTCCCGAAGAACAGCAACCAACTTCTGGCCCAACAAACCGTTGGAGCCTGTGATCAGGATCCGCATCGAGGGCTAAACTAACGGCTGACCCCGGCCGGAAGGCTCAAAGTTCCCAAACGGTGCTCCGTTTGCGGAAGGGGCGTTTGATATGCTCCTTGTGGGCCAGCACGAAAGCCATGACCAGATAGACCACCAGGTGAAGACCGGCGGTGATGAAGCTCAGGTAGATGAACGAAAGCCGGACCTGCTCCAGCTTGATGTTGAGCTTGTGGGCCCACCACTCACAAACACCGAAGGCCTGACGCTCGAAGACGGTCTTGATTCGATCGATCATTTCTGCGGACCCATTGGCCCCTTCCCTTTGACGCTGGCACGGAGCAGATGGTTGCCGATGGCGCAATTTAAACAACGTCGTTTGGCACAATAATGATCCTTCAGCTCCAGCAAGGCCTGACCATGGGTCGCGTTGCCCGCCCTCACCCCCAGGGATGCCCATCTGGCCAGCAGCGAGTTGCTCTCCGCAGGAAGTGACCCCAGGAGATCCAAGGCCTTGTCGATCAGCCGTCGTTCACCATGTATCCGACCCCTGGCGTACAGGACCGGAACGATGGCATTGATGATCAGGTGATCGGCCATGTTCCTGCCGAGGCGTTTGGCACCAGGCGCTGCGAGTCTGTCGAAGTTGAAGTGGTCGGTCCAATAATCGCTGGCGGTCACATCGAGCACGGCCCGGAGGCTCTCGATCGAGCCACCTTCCAGGAGGTCCATGAGGTTCCCTCGACACCGGACCAGTACCTGTGCCATCTGTGCGATGCGTATGGTGGGGAAGTTCACCGGGCGCATCCGTCCGAACTTCCAGGAAGCCAGTGGAGCTGGCCTGAGCCCATGCAAGCGGGACAGCAGGAAATGCTCCTGCTGCAGCGCTCGCGGGTACTCATCGACGAAATCCACCTGCAAGAGACCTGCCTGGCCGAAGAGCAGGGCCTCGGTGCGGAAAAGGTCCTGTGCGACACGATGGACCACTCGGACAGGTACGGCGTTGGCAAGCATCCCGAACGGCTCAGCATTCACCTTGAGTCCGAAGGCGCGAGCGAACTGGTGGAACAGTAAGCTCGACAGGTCCCCTTCAAGTGATCGGAGCTGACCTCGCAGGGCATCCGCTCTTCGTTCCATCCGCTCCAAGGCGAGCCGATCAAGCCAGCGGGACCATTGGTCAACGCCGATCCGATCCAGTTCACCCGAACATGGTACAAAGCCGCGTGCTCGCAACAAGCGTCCATGGGAGGTCAACAAGGCGGTATCGATCCGCGTCTGGAGTTCAAGGGTCGGGAGCAGCCGTCCACAAGACGTCCGGACCTCGGCATCGTGTTCATGGACCACATGCAGGACCACGCTATCATATGCCGGGTCGAACTGGTGTCCATGGGCATTCCATTCGCTGCTGCGCGCATGCACTTCCACGGTACCCGCCCAAAGTTGTCCGTCGATGCGGATCCGGGCGTCCTCCAGATCGGGACCACTGTTCCTTTGAATGCGGCCCGGGTGCACCACTTCCATGGAGCGTCGGTCGGTGGTCCTCAGCGCGTGCGTCTCAAAGAGGCCTTCGGCCCAAATGAACTGAAGGAGGTCCTCTCCATAGGGGAAACCCGGATCATGAAAGGTCTGCTCTGGACCTGATGCAAGCCAGGTCGTTGAATGCATCGTTGGACCAATCGGCCCCATCCCCATGATCTGCGGAAGCATGGTCATTGGTTGACGAATAAGACGTCAGCCCGTGGATCATAAGGTAATCCGCTCTGCGGACTTCACGCCGATCAGACCAGCACTCCGACGAGGGCATTCGCCATCTGGGCCTGCAAGGCCTGTGCTGCGGCACGGGCGGCCGGGATGGCTTCCTGATCACTTCCAGCGTAGAGGATCCCCCGGCTGCTATTGATGAGAAGTCCTCCCTGGACGGTCAGGCCGGCCCGCATCACGGCCTCCAGGTCACCTCCTTGCGCACCCACGCCAGGTACGAGCAGGAAGTGTTCGGGGACCAACGCGCGGATCTCGGCAAGCACCTGTGGCCGCGTGGCCCCGACCACGAACATCAGGTCATCCGAGCGCCCCCACGATGCGGCACGTTCGATCACGGTCTCGTAAAGCGGGCGGCCAGCTTCGGTCCGAATGAACTGCACATCCTCCGCCCCGGCATTGCTCGTCACACCAAGCACGATGGCCCATTTCCCCCGGCGACCAAGGAACGGAGCGATGCTGTCGCGGCCCATGTATGGGCTCAGGGTGATGGCGTCAACATCGAGCCGGTCGAAGAAGGCCTCGGCATACTTGCGGGCTGTGTTCCCGATATCCCCGCGCTTGGCATCAGCAATGATGAAATGATCCCCCTTGCTCCGGATCAGACCGATCGTGGCCTCCAGATCCAACCAGCCTTGATCACCCAGCGCCTCGTAGAACGCGAGATTCAACTTATAGGCCACCGCAAAAGGATGGGTCACCTCCACGATGGCCTCATTGAACGCCCGGACGGGATGACTTTCGGCCCGAAAATGCTCCGGTACCAGATGCTCTTCCGTATCCAGACCTACACAGAGGAGGCTCCTTTTGCGACGGATGAGTGCAACGAGTTCAGCACGTGTCACGGGGGCAAAGATCAGATGATCGGACGATCAGAGGATCAGAAAATGGAATGTGCAGGACTCGCGAGGGTGCGCAAGGGTGCAAGTGAGTGCACACCGCCCATTAAAGGGGCTGATCATCTCATTCTCTGATCCACTGATCACCCTAGATGCCGGCCTCGGCCTTCAGCTTCTCGGTACGCTCGGCGAGTTGCAAGGCGTCAATCAACTCCTGGAGATCACCGTTCATCACTTGCGGCAGGTTGTGCACCGTGAATTCGATGCGATGGTCGGTCACCCGGCTCTGCGGGTAGTTATAGGTCCGGATCTTGGCGCTGCGATCCCCGCTGCTCACCTGGCTCTTCCGCTGGGCTGCGACCGCCGCCTCCTGGTCCCGCACCTTGTCCTCGTATAGCTTGGTACGAAGCATCTGCATGGCCTTCATGCGGTTGCCCAGCTGACTGCGCTCGGTCTGGCACATCACGACCAGACCGGTGGGGATATGGGTCAGGCGCACCTTGGTCTCCACCTTGTTCACGTTCTGGCCACCCGCCCCACCGCTCCGGGCCGTCTCCATCCTCACATCGCTCTCCTTCAATTCCACGTCGGTCTCCTCCGCCTCGGGCAGGACATTCACCGTGGCCGCACTGGTATGGATGCGACCGCTGGCCTCGGTGGCCGGTACCCGCTGCACACGATGCACACCGGCCTCGAACTTGAGCACGCCATAGGCTCCGTCACCGATCACATTGAAGACCACTTCCTTGAAGCCCCCCACTGTTCCCTCGCTCACATCGGCCACCTCCACCTTCCAACCGCGGCTCTCGCTGTACCGCGTGTACATCCGGTAGAGGTCACCAGCGAAGAGGCTGGCTTCATCGCCACCCGTGCCCGCCCTCACCTCCACGGTGCAGTTCCTGGCATCATTCGGATCCTTGGGCACCAGCATCAGCCGCACCTCCTCCTCCATCGCCTCGATCGCCTCGCGGCTATCGTCGCGCTCGGCACGCGCCATGTCCAGGATATCCGGGTCCTTCTCCGAGCGAAGGAGTTCCTCCGCACCGCTCAGGTCATCGTGCAGCTTCTTGAAGCGATGGTAGACCGTGATGATCGGCTCCAGATCGCGGTAGGTGCGGTTCAGTTCCACGAATCGCTTCTGATCGGCGATGACGCTCGGGTCGGCCAGTTGTTTCCCGATCTCCTCGCGACGATCGAAGAGGGCGGATAACTTGGAAAGCAGGTCGGACATGGGAAGGTGACCGGATGGTCGTATGATCGCCGAAGAGTGGAACGGTCTCAGGAATAGGTGAAGGTGCCGTGCGGGCCCGTGAGCACGATCTCCTTGGAAGGCGCCGTCTCCACCCGGCCGATCACCCTCGCCTCAATGCCGAAGGTCTCGGAGATGGCTATGATCTCCCGCGCTCGCGCCGGAGGAACGTAGAACTCCAAGCGGTGTCCCATGTTGAAGACCTTGTACATCTCCTTCCAGTCGGCGCCGCTCATGCGCTGGATGGCCTCGAACAATGGCGGTGTCGGCAGTAGATCGTCCTTGATCACACGAAGTCCCTCGATGAAGTGCAGCACTTTGGTCTGCGCACCACCGCTGCAATGCACCATGCCATGCACTTCACCACGCATTGCGTCCAGGACCTGCCTGACCACCGGTGCATAGGTACGTGTGGGTGAGAGGACGGCCTTCCCGAAGTCCAAGGGAGTGCCTTCCAATGGCTCGGTCAGGTCGGCCTGGCCGCTGTACACGAGATCCGCCGGCGTGCCGGGGTCGAAGGTTTCGGGGAATTCAGAGGCAAGGACCTTGGTGAACACATCGTGACGAGCGCTGGTCAGGCCATTGCTTCCCATGCCGGCGTTGTACCCATCCTCATAGGTGGCCCTTCCGGAACTGGCCAGGGCAACGATCACGTCTCCGGACCGTATCCGGGCATTATCAATGACCTGATCACGTCGCATCCTACAGACCACTGTACTGTCCACGATCACCGTCCGGACAAGATCACCCACATCGGCCGTTTCCCCGCCCGTACTGTGGATCCCGATCCCCAGGTCACGCATGCGCTGCAGGAAGGCCTCCGTGCCTTCGATCAGCGCGGCGACCACCTCTCCGGGGACCAGGCGCTTGTTCCGTCCAATGGTGCTGCTGAGCAGGATTCCATCCGTGGCACCCACGCAGAGAAGGTCATCCAGGTTCATCACGATGGCGTCCTGCGCGATACCGTGCCACACGGATACGTCACCGGTGCGTTTCCAGTAGGCGTAGGCCAGTGCGCTTTTCGTACCCGCACCGTCAGCGTGCATCACGATGCAATGGTCCGCATCACCGGTCAGACCGTCGGCGACCACCTTGCAGAAGGCCTTGGGGAAAAGTCCTTTGTCAAGGCCGGCTATGGCCTTGTGGACGTCCTCCTTGTCAGCAGAGACGCCGCGTTGCGCGTAACGGTCGATGCTCATGGTAACAAATGGAAGAGCATCCACCTGGGGCGGATGCTCTTCCTTTCAATGCGCCAGCTAATTGGCCTTCGGCACGTAATCGTAGCCCAGGATCTTGAAGTCCGTCCGCCGGTTGCGCTGGTGGGCGGCCTCCTGCTCCTCCTTGGTGGCCATCTTCTTGATCACCTCCATGGCGATCACCGGTTCTTCGGCACCACGACCGACCGGTACCAGACGGGCCGGATCGATACCACGCTGGATCAGGTAGTTCACGCAACTCTGGGCGCGGAGCTGGCTGAGCTCCATGTTGCCGCCTTTGTAGCGGCGGGTCGGACGTGCATCCGTGTGGGAGCGCAGTTCAACGACCAGGGTCGGGTTGTCCACCAGGGTCTGGAAGGCCAATTCCAAGGAATCCTTGCTCGCATCCAGCAGATCGAACTTATCCACTTCGTAGATCACACTGGGCAGGTTCACCACACCGCCCTTGGCAGCCGGTTGCAGGAAGTACTCCTTCACGAAGGTGGTGCTTTCCTGCAGGTTCACGGTGGTCACCTGATCCTTCACCACCAGGTAACCCTCCTTCTCGGCAAGGATGCTGTAGGTGGTGTTCTCCTTGATGTAGCGGTCCTTGCCGTTCTCGATGAAAGTGAATCCACCGTTGTCATCGGTGATCGCGCTGAAGTTGCTTCCGTTGGTACCCACCACGCTGATCTTGGTACCCGGTAGAGGCTGTCCCGTGGCCTTGTCATAGGCGGTGCCCTGAAGGCCGAACACGAGGTCCGGCAGGTAGAAGCGCCAGATGTCATCCTGACCCTTGCCACCGGGACGGTTGCTGGTGAAGAAGCCGCGCTCCTCCTCATCCTCGAACACGATACCGAAGTCATCCGAGGAGCTGTTGATCGGGGACTTGAGGTTCTCGATGGCGGTCCACGTCTCTCCCGACTTCTCCGCGTGGAAGATGTCCATACCCCCCATGCCAGGTCGGCCCGTGGAAGAGAAGTACAGGCTGCCATCGTGACGAATGAAGGGGAACATCTCGTCCTTCGGCGTGTTCACTTCACCCAGGTTCACCGGAGAGCCGGTCGGCATGCCGTCCTTGTTCAACTTCACCATGTAGAGGTCCTTGCCGCCTTTGTGCCCGGGCCACTTCATATCGCTGGCGAAGACCAGCATGGTCTCGTCCTTGTCCAAGGCCGGATGTCCGATGGTGATCGTATCGTTCTTGTCCGGACGGAGCGCCAGCTTCACGGGCTCTGCATAATTGTTCCCCACCTTCTTGCTCACCCAGATGTCGCAGCCGTAGACTTTCTTCTTCTCCATAGGGCAGCGCGTGAAGTACATCATGGTGCGCTTGCTGTTGAAGATCGGCGCGCCTTCGTTCCCCTCGGTGTTGATGGAGATGGGCAATTTGGTCGGTTCGCTCCACTTTCCAAGGCGGTCGCGGCTGCTGGTGAACAGGTCGCTGAAGCTTTCCCCGATGATCTGATCGGTCTCCGTTCCGGTCGATCCAGGTCGGGTGCTGGTGAAGACCACCATCTCGTTCTTCTTATCGGCGAACGCAGGCGTGAAATCGTATTGCTGCGTGTTCAACAGCACTTCCGGATCCACGCTGTAGCGGGTCGGGGAGTCCTTCCAAGCTTGTGCTTGCTGGCATTCCGCGATGCTGGCATCCGCCCGCACATCCCCGGGTTTCTTCTCCTTGAAGCGGTTGTAGGCGGCAATGGCATCGGCGTATTTCCCTTCCTGCTTCAGCATATCACCGATGTACAGGTAGGTGATCGGATCGGTGTACTGGGCCTTGTTCGCCTTCTCATACCACACGGCCGCCTGCTGCGCATCGCCCAACGCCTTGTAAGCCTCCCCCACTTTGAAGATCAGTTCGGCCTTGGTGCTGGCCTTCTTCTCCACGGTGTACGCCTTCTTGTACAGCTCAATGGCGTTGAAGTAGAAGCCCTTCTTGAACGCATCATCCGCTTCCTCCGCCAGTTTCCCTTGGGCGGCTGCCGTACTTACGAACAGGATGCTGACGAACAGGCTTGCCAGGAGTTTCCTTGATGTCATCACGTGCGTGTGGGTGAGTCGGGTTTTCCGGTTCCGGGCGAAGATAAGCAGATCCCGAAATGGCAAGCACCGACTTTTTGTGGGGGATCCGCGCCGTTCGACCCTACCGCGTGAACATCAGTTCCCGCATCTTGGGCAGCGGCCAAAGCTCGTCGTCCACCAGGAGCTCGAGCTTGTCGCTATGGTACCGGATCCGATCCAGGAAGGGTTTGACCTCGTCGCAATACGCGATGGCCTTCTTCCGGGTGTCCTCCACCGCGTTCGCCTTCTTCCGGGCTTCGGTCATCTCCTCGACGAGGGAAACGATCAGATTCACATGTTCACTGATCTCTTCGATGAGCTTCACTTGGGTGGCACCCGCTTTTTTCGCCTTTTCGGCACCGAGCACCTCACGCAGGCCCCGCACGTTCTCCAGCAGCCTGTTCTGGTAGGCAATGGCCGTTGGCACGATGTGGTTCTGGGCGAGATCACCACATACGCGGCCTTCGATCTGGAGCTTGAGGACGTAGTTGTGCAGTTCGATCTCGTGCCTGGCCTCAAGCTCCTTGGCCGTGAGCACGCCCATGCTGGCGAACAGTTCCTTCGTCTCCTTCCGCTCCCAAACGTCCAGGGCACGGGGTGTATCCGCGATATTGCTCAGGCCCCGCCTGGCCGCTTCCTGTTTCCAGGCTTCACCGTAACCGTTGCCTTCGAAGCGGATCGCCTTGCTTTCCACGATGAGGTCGCGCAACACGCGCAGTACGGCCTCATCCTTCTTCGTGCCCTTGTCGATCAATGCATCCACGCTCTTCTTGAAGGCCTGGAGCTGGTGGGCCACGATGGTATTGAGCACGGTCATCGCCGCGGCGCAGTTGGCGCTGCTGCCTACCGCCCGGAACTCGAACTTGTTCCCGGTGAAGGCGAACGGGCTGGTGCGGTTGCGATCCGTGTTGTCCAGCATCACCGAGGGGATCCGACCGATGTCCAGCTTAAGCTCGGTCTTGCGGTCCGGCGTCATCGCTCCTTTGATGTTCTTCTCCAACCCATCGAGCAGATTGCTCAGGTGCTCGCCGATGAACACGCTGATGATGGCTGGCGGGGCCTCGTTCGCACCCAGCCGGTGATCGTTCCCGGCGGAACCGATGCTGGCGCGAAGCACATCGGCGTGACGGTGGATGGCCTTGATGGTGTTCACGAAGAAGGCCAGGAAGAGCATGTTCTCCTTCGGTGTCTTGGCGGGGCGCAGCAGGTTCTTGCCGGTGTTGGTGGCGAGGCTCCAGTTGTTGTGCTTCCCGCTGCCGTTGACGCCGGCGTAGGGCTTCTCGTGGAACAGCACGCGGAAGTGATGTTTCCGGGCCGTCTTCTCCATCACGTCCATGAGGAGCATGTTGTGGTCCACCGCGAGGTTGAGCTCCTCGAAGACCGGGGCACACTCGAACTGATTGGGAGCCACTTCGTTGTGGCGTGTCTTCACCGGGATGCCCAGCTTCAACGCCTCGGTCTCGAAATCGCGCATGAAGGCAACGGCCCGATCGGGAATGCTTCCGAAGTAGTGATCCTCCAATTGCTGGCCTTTCGCCGGCAAATGACCGAACATGGCACGTCCGGTCATCATGATGTCCGGGCGGGCATGGTAAAGGGCCTCATCGATGAGGAAATACTCCTGCTCCCAGCCCAGGGTGCAGGTCACCTTGGTCACGTCCTTGTCGAAGTACTGGCACACGGCCGTGGCGGCTTCGTCCACCGCTTTAATGGCGCGGAGCAGAGGCATCTTGAAGTCGAGGGCCTCACCCGTGTAACTGATGAAGATGGTGGGGATGCAGAGGGTACGCCCCATGATGAATGCCGGACTGCTCGGGTCCCAGGCCGTGTAGCCGCGGGCTTCGAAGGTGTTGCGGATGCCACCGTTCGGGAAGCTGCTCGCATCAGGCTCCTGCTGTACGAGCATGCTTCCGTCGAATCGCTCGATGCTGCGCCCCCCGCCAATGGGTTCGAAGAAGGCATCGTGCTTCTCGGCGCTCGTCCCGGTGAGCGGCTGGAACCAGTGGGTATAGTGGGTGGCGCCCTTGCTGGCGGCCCACTCCTTCATACCGCTGGCGACCTGGTCGGCCAGCTTGCGATCGATCCGTGACCCTTGATGAATGGCCTGCCGGACCGCGAACCAGGCGTCCTCCGTCAGGAACATGCGCATGGCATCCTCGTTGAACACGTTGCTCCCGAAATACTCGGAGATCTTGGCCGTGGGCATTTCGACCACCTTCGGAGCACGGTTCATCACACTTTCCAGCGCCTGTTGACGGAATCGGGGGGTGTTCATTAGAATTTTATCTTTTCAGCGACGAAGGTATGCTGATCCCATGGGGGTGCCCTCTGAATTTTTGAACATTCTGACGCCCACCCCCCCATTAGAAGTAGGTCTCGAACGAAGAAAAGCACCGTTTCGGTGCTTTTCGGTTCCTGAATCAGGGTTTATCCTTTTCCTCGGGAGGCGGCGGCTCGGGCGTCCCGCCTTCGCCGGGAGGTGGTGGGATCGCCGGTGGCTTCGCCTGCGCAGCGGCCACTTCCTGTTGGAAGGCCCGCCGCTGCTCGTTCACCGTGCGGGTCACCTCGTTGGCACCCCGCTGGATCTCGCGTTGCACCTCATTGCTCGCGTCGCGAACCTGCCGCATCGTCCGGCCCAGGGTCCGTGCGAGGTCGGGAATACCCTTGGAGCCGAAGAATAGCAGGGCGAAAAGCAGGATGATGATGAGTTCTCCCCCACTGATGTCGAATAGTAATGGCCGGCCCATGGTCGGGTCAAAAATAGACCGGCCCGGAAGGTTCCGGGCCGGTCCAAGAGGAATGCGCAAGGATCAGGCGGTGGCGAGCTTCGCCTCCTTCACCTTCTTGCGCTCCAGACGCGCCACCAGGTCAACAGCGATGCCGGAACCGATGAAGATGGACGAGTAGGTACCCACCAGCACACCGAAGAAGATACCGAACACGAAGCCCTTGATGGCCACCCCGCCGAAGAGGTAGATGACCACGAGCACCAGCAGGGTGCAGAAGCCGGTGTTCACCGTCCGCCGCAATGTGCTGTTGAGCGCCTTGTTGAAGACGGTGACGGTATCCTCCCGCTTGTGATCACGCAGGTATTCACGGATCCTGTCGAACACCACCACGGTATCGTTGATCGAGTACCCGATGACCGTCAGGATCACGCCGATGAAGGCTTCATCGATCTCCAGGGAGATCGGCAGGAGGCCCCAGAGCAGTGCATACAGGCCAAGCACGATCACCACGTCATGGAAGAGCGAGATCAGCGCACTGAGGCCGTAGCTGAGGTTGTTGAACCGGATACCGATGTAGATGAACATGAATACCAGGGCGATGGAGACGGCGATCGCCGCGTTCCGCTTGATGTCATCGGAGATCGTGGCGTCCACCTTCCGGGTCTCTTCGATACGGTAGTCCACCCCGGTGAGCGCGAGGCCTTCGCGCAGCTTCGCCTCCACTTTCCCGTCCGTGGAAGCATCCAACTCATCGATCAGGTAGTTGGTCGTGATCTTCAGCTGGTGCTGGCTTCCGTAAGTCTTCGCCGTCACCGTGTACTGGCGGCCACTGGCATCGGTCATCAACGGTTCCAAGGTCGCCTTGACCTGCTCGGAGTCCATGTCATCCTTGAAGTCGACCACGTAGGTGCGCCCCCCGGAGAAGTCGACACCCAGGTTGAAACCACGGGTCACCATGGCGCCGATGCTGAGCGCCACCAGCACGAAGGAGATGGCATAGTACATCTTGCGCTTGCCCATGAAGTCGTAGTTCGCGTTGGCCAGGATGTTCTCGGACCACTTGTTCCAGAAGGTGATGGTCTTACCCTTCTCCAAGCGCCACATCATGAGCAGGCGTGCGATGAAGATGGCGGTGAAAAGCGAGGTGAGGATACCGAGGCCGAGTGTGGTAGCGAAGCCACGGATCGGTCCAGAACCGAAGTAATACAGGATGACCGCCGTGATGAACGAGGTGATGTTCGAATCGAGGATGGCCGAGAGCGCACCCTGGTTGCTGAAGGCCGCTTCCAGGGCTGGACGAAGCGCCCGGCCAGCCTTCATCTCATCACGGACACGCTCATTGATCAGCACGTTGGCATCCACCGCCATACCGATGGTAAGCACGATACCGGCGATGCCGCTCAGGGTCAGTGTGGCCTGCAAGGAGGCCATGCTTCCGAGCAGGAAGAACACGTTCGCCATGAGGGCCACATCCGCGATCCAGCCGGCCCGGGCATAGTACAAGCCCATCACAAGCAACACGCCGATCAGCGCGATCCCGAAGGAGACGAGGCCCTTGTTGATGTTCTCCTCACCGAGCGATGGACCCACCACCGTCTCATCGATGATGCGCGCCGGAGCAGGCAGCGCACCAGCCTTAAGGATGTTGGCCAGGTCCTCCGCCTCTTGGATCTGCTTGTTCAGGTCACCGGAACCCATGGAGATCGACGACCTGCCACCGCTGATCTCCCCTTGGACCACCGGTCCGCTGTAGACATAATCATCCAGCACGATGGCGACCACGCGTCCGATGTTCTCACCGGTCATCAGGCGCCACACCTGGGCCCCTTCGGCGTCCATCTGCATGTTCACCTCCACGGCGCCCTTGTAATCGAAGTCCTGGTTGGCAGTAACGATGGAGCTACCATCCAAGCGGGGCTTGCCGCCTTTAGGCACCTCCAGGGCATAAAGGCTCAGCACCTGCACTTTGCCGCCATCCTGGGTGTCATAGCTATCCGGTTTAGCGGTCCAAGCCAGCTTCACATCGGGCGGGAGCAAGGACTTCGCCGTGGCTGAACGCAGGTAGCCGTTCACGGCGGCCGTATCAGCTACCAAGGCGGTGCCCACGATGGGACCTTTGGCCTGGTTGGAAGGTTGGAACACCGCGAACAACGGGTTCTTGCGGCGCAGCTCGGCACGTTCCGCTTCGGTCATCTCTTGGTTGGCGGTATCGGCCAGGAGGCTGTCCGCGGCAGCGGTGGAGTCGGCGACAACGGCCGCATCAGCCAGCGCGGTCGTATCAGCCATCGTCGTATCCGCCGCAACGGAGGTGCTATCCACTGGTACCGCGATCTGGCCCAGGCGGGTGTTGATCCGCTCCAGGACCGGATACACCACCTCGTTATCCACCGTCTCCCAGAATTCAAGATTGGCGGTGCTCTGAAGCACTTTCCGCACCCGCTCCTTGTCCTTCACACCGGGCAGTTCGATCTGGATCCGACCGGAGAAGGCCTGCTTCTGGATCAAGGGCTGCGCCACACCGAACTTGTCGATACGGGTGCGCATGATCCGCTCCGTGTTCTCCACAGCCGCATTGGCCTCCTTGCGCAGGGCGGCGATGTAGTCCTCATCAGAGCCGTCGCGGGCGAAGAGGTCGCTACGGTCCGGCGTATAGAAGATGGCGGAGAGAGGGCCTCGACCCTGCACCTTCGCATACTCCTCACCGAAGAGGGTGATGAAGTCGGCATCGCTGCTCAACATCCGCTGCCGAGCCGCATCCATGGCGGCAAGGAAAGATGGGTCTGTGCTATTGCCGCTGAGGTTCTCCACCAGTTCGGGGACGCTCACCTCCAAGGTCACCGCCATACCACCTTTGAGGTCAAGGCCCATGTTCATCTCGCGCTCCTTGCACTCGGCATAGCTGTACCCGAAAACGGGGTACACCTTCTCGTCGCCGTGGGTGCGCAGGTAGCGGTTCTCGTAGATGATCTCGAGCGAATCGCGATCAAGTTCCGCCATGGCGGGCTCGGCCTGGATCAGGGAGTCAACGGAATACCCGGCTTCCACCCGTGCACGCTTCTCCATCCGTGAGGTGAAGAAGGAGAAGGACAATTGCCACAAACACGCCAGCGCTAGTAGGATAGTGAAGATCCAAAGCGCGCCCCGATTCTGCATGACGGATGGTTTTTCTAAAGAGGCGGCAAATATAGCGTTGTTGGGCACTGGGGAAAGGAGGTACCGATGGCTGGTATCGCGGGGGATGGAATGCCGTGGTTTTGAACAGATAGGCTTGCATGAACAGCACAGGGTGAGGTGCCGTGGGGATGGGATCCACCCGACATTTGCACATGATCGCATCTATTGGGCCGCTCCGGTGGCTTCTCCTCAGTGCACCCTTGTTGTTCTGTGGGACCACCTTCGGGCAGATGGACCTTCATTTCGATGGCACGGTACCCGTGGAGCGGGGGGCTGCGGACCTGGATCTCGCATGGGCGGGTGGGATGAACTCCCCCCAATTCGGGGAACTGGACCTCGACCAGGATGGCTTGTTGGACCTCGTCGTCTTCGATCGCATCGGCGACCGGGTGATGACCCTGTTGAACACGGGAGGTACAGGCACCAATCGATACCACCTCACTCGCGCCTTCGAGCACGTGTGGCCATTCCGCGTGCTCCACGACTGGGCCTTGTTCCGCGATTACGACTGTGACGGACTGATGGACATCTTCACGTATTCGCAGGCCGGCTTCTCCGTCTATCGGAACACCTCGGCCAATGGATCCCTCTCCTTCGAGCTCCTCGTGTTCCGCGCGGAATGTGATTATGTCTTCACCGATGGAACCTTCCAACGGTCCAACCTCTTCGTGTCGGCCGATGACCTTCCCGGCATCGTCGATGTGGACGGCGACGGCGACCTGGATGTGCTCACCTTCAGCCAGCTCGGCACCTTCCTCGAGTATTACAAGAACCTGAGCGTGGAGACCTATGGCACCTGTGATAGTCTGACCTACGTGCGCAGGAACGCCTGCTGGGGCCGGTTCGCCGAGAACGCTTCCACCAACGCGGTCACGCTGAACGTCGACTGCCCCTTCAATGTGCCCGCGCCTGAGATCGGCCCGGGTCCTGGCGGGCATGACCCAACGGCCGAGGAGGATCGAGCAGAAGCGCACTCGGGCAGCACCATCACACCGTTGGACCTGGATGGCAACGGGGTCATGGACCTCTTGCTCGGTGACATCGCCTACGCCAACATCGTCGCGCTGACCAACGGTGGGACGGTGGACAACTCCCTGATGATCTCGGAGGACACCCAATTCCCGATCACGGACGTACCGGTGGACCTGCCGATCTTTCCAGCAGGCTTCCATCTGGATGTGGATGGCGATGGCCAGCGCGACCTGTTGGTGTGTGCCTCGGCCAGGGGGCTCGCTCAGAACTACGAAAGCGTTTGGTACTACCATAATGCGGGCTCCGACCTCCAGCCTGTCTTCGAGTATCAGCAGCGCGACCTGTTCCAGAGCCGGATGCTTGACCTCGGTGAAGGCGCGAACCCGGTCCCTTTCGACCACAATGGGGACGGCCGGATGGACCTGATCGTCTCGAATGAAGGCTACTACCACCCATCCGGCAATTACGTGGGCAAGCTGGCCTTGTTGGAGAACATCGGAACCACCACTTCCCCGGCCTTCCGGTTGGTGACGGATGATTACATGAACCTGAGTGCGAGCGGCATAGGAACGTCGATGTATCCGGCATTCGCGGACCTGGACGGCGATGGGGACAAGGACATGTATATCGGTGACCTACAAGGTCGTCTGCACTTCTACCGGAACACTTCGTCGGGACCGGTCGCCCAGTTCACGCTGGTCCAGCCCAACGTTGCCTACGCGAACGGTACGGAGATCGACGTGGGCAGGCAGGCCACCCCACAGTTCATCGACCTGGACCGGGACGGCCTCAGCGACCTGGTGATCGGCGAGCAGAACGGCAACCTGAACTATCTGCGGAACACCGGGAGCACCTTGGCTGCCAGTTGGACCCTGGTGACCGACTCGCTGGGCCACGTGCGCACCGTTACGCCATACACCCTGGGTCATTCAGTACCCTTCGTGTTCAGCAATTCCGTCGGAGCCTATGAGATCCTGGTCGGGTCCGAGGCTGGCACGCTCTGGCATTACACCGGGATCGACGGGAACCTGGACGGAACCTGGACCCTGCAGGACAGCAGTTTCCTGGACATCGATGAAGGTTTCCGCGCCACGGTCTGCCTGCATGACTACACCGGCGATGGCGAACTGGACCTCGTGGTGGGCAACTTCGACGGGGGACTAGGATTCTGGCGCAGCGATGCGGAGGTGGGTATCAGGCCTAGGACCGACGCGGTAGAGATGAGCATCCGCCCCAATCCGAGCACGGGCCTTATCGAGATCATCCTGCCGGGAACGATCGTCAACGGTCGGACCGACTTGATCGTGCGCAACGCGATCGGTCAGGAAGTCCTGCGCATCAGTGCGGTCCCTGGGCTCAATTCGATCGACCTTGGTCGACTCGGCCCGGGTGTGTACACGCTGCAGGCTCCGGTGGCCGGTGGGATATCGCCTGCCCGGGTGGTGATCCGATAGGCGCGATCTGAATGAAGAACGGCGCCTGCTCGGCGCCGTTCTTCATTCCAAGGGTCGGGGATCAGGCGGTCACCTGCATCTTGTCCAGCACGTCCATCACCTCCTTCACCGCTTTGGCGCTGGAGTCGCACAGTGCTTGCTCGTCCTTGTTCAACTTCAGTTCGATGATCCGTTCGATGCCATTGTGGCCGAGGATCACCGGCACGCCCATGTACACGTCCTTAAGGCCATATTCGCCTTGAAGCCAGGCACATACCGGGAACACACGCTTCTGGTCACGAACAATGGCCTCGACCATCTGGGCGGCGGCGGTACCTGGCGCGTACCAAGCGCTCGTACCGAGCAGGTTCACGATCTCACCACCTCCTTTCTTCGTCCGTTCCACGATGGCGTCGAGCTTTTCAGGGGCGATCAGCTCGGTCACCGGGATCCCACCAACCGTGGTGTAGCGCGGCAGGGGGACCATGGTATCTCCATGACCGCCCATGAGGACCGCCTGGATATCCTTCGGGCTCACGTTCAACTCGGTGGCCAGGAAGGCGCGGTAGCGGGCCGTATCCAGGATCCCCGCCATGCCGAACACCCGGTTCGCCGGGAATTTACTGGTGATGAAGGCACAGTAGGTCATCACGTCAAGCGGGTTGCTCACCACCACGATGATCGCCTTCGGTGAATGCTTGATGATGTTCTCGGTGACGCTCTTGACGATTGCCGCGTTGGTGGCGATCAGGTCGTCGCGACTCATGCCGGGTTTGCGCGGCAGACCACTGGTAATCACCACCACATCGCTGTCCGCGGTCTTCGCATAATCGTTGGTACTGCCCACCAAACGGGAGTCGAATAGGCTGATCGGGGCGGTCTGCCAGATGTCCAGTGCCTTGCCCTCGGCGACCCCTTCCTTGATGTCCAACAACACCACTTCATTGGCCAGTTCCCAACGGGCAACGGCATCGGCACAGGTGGCACCCACGTTCCCTGCGCCCACAACGGTGACTTTCATCTTCTGAGCTTGGTTATTGCGTGCTTGCCGGGGACTTTCCCGGGGCGGGGCGAAAGTACTACCCTCCGACCACCGTTCCGTGACCAGGATCAGGTTTCCAAGGCAGGGGACCTCCAGGCAGGCATCCTTTTTCAACCGCTGCCGTCTACTAGGTCAGGAATGGCTACCTTGACCGCTGTCATGCTCCAGCGACCCTCTGCTCCCCCGGCCTCCGAGCGCAGCAACCTGCGTTTGGTGCAGGACCAGGTGGTCATGGAGGCACAGGAAGCCGCCTATGGCGCACTGATCGATGGCTGCCTGAAGGAGGAGCGTCGCGCGCAGCAAAGGGTGTATGAGCTTTTCTACGGCAAGATGATGGCCGTATGTCTCCGGTACACTAAGAACGCCGACCAGGCCAAGGACATCCTCCAGGATGGATTCATCAAGGTGTTCAAGAGCGTCAATAAGTTCAACCGGGCCGGATCATTCGAAGGGTGGATCCGACGGATCATGGTGAACACGGCGATCGACCATTTCCGCAGGACCAAGAACTCCTACCTGCTATTGGGCGAGGAACGCAGCATCGAGGATTTCGGCGATCACGACGAGGAGGACATCCTGGCCGAGGAGAGCGGTGAGGATTACCTGGACCTGAAGCCCGCGGACATCATCAATGCCATGCAGAAATTGACCCCGGCCTACCGGACGGTATTCAACTTGTATGTGTTCGAGGAGTTGACGCACAAGGAGATAGCCGACATGCTCGGGATCAACATCGGCACCTCCAAGAGCAACCTGGCCAAGGCCAAGCACAATCTGAAGAAATTCCTATCGAAGGAGCACAAGCTCCATTAACGGACGAGGAACATGAGTGGACCGACGGGATTCGAACAAGCGGTGAAGGAGGCGCTCGAGCCGTACGAGGTGCCCTACAATTCCGCTGACTGGGGCCATCTGGAGCGGGCGCTCGATGGCCGCACGGACGATGTGGCACGTGTGTCGCGCTCCGGCCTTTACGCCCTTTTGATCGGTGGATCGCTCGCCGCGGTGAGCAGCTTCATGATCCTGACCAAACCGACCTTATCCGTGACTGGCGAGCCAGTGAGTGCCAGTACGATCATGTCACCGACGCTGACGCCCACGCTTGGCACCGAAGCCATCAAAGAGGCCGAGGTAGCGATCCAGGAGACCGCTCCGGTGGTGGCCATGGCACCTGTGGAGACGCCGGCCAAAGTGGAGGTCAAGGAGAAGGTGTCCGTGACACCGGAGCCCGTCACGAGCACGATCTCCGCATCGGCGGTGAAACCGACGCACCCGATGAACCATGAGCCGGTCGTGAAGCCGAGCATCACGGAAGGTTGTCCTGGTTCTGTCATCGATTTCGAGGCTGAGAACGTGTCCGGTGAAGGAATGTACCTCTGGAACTTCGGGGATGGCAGCTTCTCCAACAAACCAAGACCGAGCCATGTCTTCGCCAAATCAGGAAGCTTCGAGGTCATGTTGTCTCATTCGACCTCCGATGGTGGCGGCATTCGGAACAAGGCGGTGGCGGACCGCATCGTGATCCACGAGGCTCCGGAAGCCTCGTTCAACGTGTTGAAACAGGAATACGACAACACCGTACCCTCCATCCATTTCGAGAACCGCAGCCTGGGTGGTCGGTCCTACCGCTGGGACTTCGGCGATGGAGGTACCAGTACAGTCGCCCACCCCGACCATATCTACAAGAAAGCGGGCGTGTATACCGTGAGCCTGGTCGTGGTGAACGGTAATGGTTGTGAGGATCACGCCGAGCGGACGGTGCGGATCGAGAACGACTACAACCTGGACGCCCCCGGGACTTTCTCCCCGAACGGCGATGGCACCGATGACGTGTTCATTCCGGAAGCATTGAAGACCCTGGGCGCACGCTTCGTGCTTACCGTCATGGAGTCCAAGACCGGAGTGGTGGTATACGAGACCAACGACCCTCAGCGGCCATGGAACGGCAAGGTCGCCAACAAAGGAGATGCCTGCTCACAGGGCGAATATGTGTGGTTGGTGGAGATGAAGGATGGGGAGAAGTTGGGAGGGACCTACACCGGTAGCATTCAATTGGTGCGTTAGTTCTTTCGTTGACAAAGGCCTGGACCGGATCCCCCGAGCGACCTCGGGGGATCTATTTTTGTGGACATAGGCAACGGACCGGTCACCGGCGCGGTCACTCGTTCAGCTGGTCAATGGTCAACTCCCATGCGGCTATCCCAAACCGGAGAATAATGGAGAAGAAGCTCTACACGCGGCTATTCCTCATCCCCCTCCTCCTACTTCTCGTTCATACGGCACAGGCGCAGCAGTTCAGCATCACCGCTGGTAGTGTGACCACCTGTGCCGGGGTTCTGGAGGATTCTGGTGGGCCCTCGGCTTCTTACGGGGACAACGAGAACTATACGGTGGTGATCTGTCCGGACAATCCAGGTGATGGGATCTCTCTTCAATGGATCGTTGCGAACCTGAGCCTTGCCGGCCCGAACAACACCCAGGACAGGCTCCTGATCTGGGATGGGGACAACACCAGCGCGACCCCTTTGGGTGATTACACGGGGTCAGCACTGCAAGGCTTGATCGTTTCCGCCACCACCTTCAATACGACGGGATGCCTCACTGTTCGCTTCATTTCCAATGGAACGGGAACGGGAGACTTCGCTGCATCCATCACCTGCTTCACGCCATGTGAACGCCCGGTCGCTGTGGCTTCCATGAGCGAAGCCGTTCCTGCCCTGGTCTGTGTGGGAGAAGAGGTCTCCTTCGATGGAAGCGCTTCATATGCTGCGGCGGGGTTCAACATCGTCTCCTACACGTGGAACTTTGACGATGGTGCATCGGCTACCGGACCGACCTCAAGCCATGCGTTCTCCGTACCTGGCGAGTACATCGTACAACTGAACCTGTTGGACGATAACGATTGTGTGAACTCGAACGTGGTGGACCTTCAGGTATTGGTGAGCACGACACCGTTGTTCGTGGGCACGGTACAAAGTGTGGAGACTTGTCTCGGTGCCACGGTGGACCTTGCTGCCATTGTGACACCTGTAACCTGGACCGGGATCCCGGATGCCAATTTCGGGGAGGGGGTCTTCTTACCGGATGATGTGGGTCAGCCTTTCACCTCCGACCTGACCTTCACGCAGTTCGATCCGGGTCAATCCGTACAAAGCGTGGGCGATATCCTCTCGATCTGTGTCGAGATGGAGCACACCTACATGGGCGACCTTGTCCTCCAGGTCATTTGTCCGAACGGACAGACCATGATCTTCCATCAGCAAGGTGGTGGTGGTACCTATCTGGGCTCCCCGAATGATACGGACAGCAACCAGAACCCGATCCCAGGGGAATGCTGGGAGTACTGCTGGAGCCCGACCGCAACGAACGGCACCTGGGTGGACAACTCGAACCAAGGCAGCCAGAATACCACTTCAGCCGGTACGCCGCCCGCGCAATCGTTGAACCCGGGGACCTACGAACCGGTGCAGCCCTTCACCAACCTGGTCGGTTGTCCGTTGAATGGTGAGTGGACCTACCAGAGCACCGATCTATGGGGTGCGGACAATGGGTTCATTTGTTCCTGGTCGATCAACTTCGACCCGAACATCATCCCGGATGTGACCCAGTTCACACCGAACCTTGGAACGGCCACGCTGGATAGTGCTGGATGGTCTGGTCCTGAACTGACCCAGGATCCGGTGGTGCCGCTGAACGCCACGGCCACCCCTTCCGGCCCGGGGACCTACCCTTACACCTTCTTCGTAACGGATGACTTCGGTTGTTCCTACGACACCACGGTCACGATCACGATCGACCCGCAGATCGTACTTGACGCGGGACCGGACCTCGTGCTGTGTTCCGATCCGTCGCCCATGGCAGGGGCCATCGTGGCCAACGGTCCGCCGCCCACATGTACGTGGGAGCTGCTCCTGTTGGAATCCTGGGGGGATGGATGGAACGGTGGTGCGAACCTTATGGTGACCATTGATGGCAACGTCACGAACTATTCGGTTCCGAGCGGTCCGGAGGAAGTTCCGATATCCTTGAGCGTGGAAACCGGCCAATCGATCGAACTGTTCTATACGGCTGGCACCGTTTTCAATAACGAGAATTCCTTCACGCTCACCGATGACGCGGGCAATGAGGTCTACGCCTCACCGAACGGACCACCCACTGGACTGGCATACAGCGGCACTGTTGTCTGTGGTGGCGGAAGTACGCCGTTCGTGTTCGAATGGACCCCGGTAGATGGCCTGACCGACCCGAGCGATCCGGAGACGGACGTTTATGTAACTGAGCCGACGTGGTTCTACCTGTCCTCTTATCCGACCGGACATCCGGAGTGTGCGGTGATGGACAGCGTGCTGGTCAGTCCGGACCCGTCCATCGATGCCGGACTTCCTGCGTCCATCATTCTTTGCGAGAGCGACCCGGTGATCACGATGGTGGATTCCCTCGGCGGCACTCCGGACCAGATCGGGAGCTGGACCAGTTCCATTGGCACGAACGTACCCGGGGTCTTCGACCCGAGCATGGATCCTGCGGATGTGTATACCTACACCGTGACCAGTGGTGCGGGCTGCGTGGCCACGAGCACACTGGAGATCACCGTATTGCCGGCCGATGACCCGACATGCTGCGGGGTGGTGGATGCCGGACCGAACACATTCTCCTGCGACCTCACCACCGTTTTGGAAGCGGTAAGGGGGAACACCGGCGTTGGTAATTGGGTGGGTCCTGTTGGCGCGGTCTTCGAAGATGCGTTCAATAACGTCACCTTGGTGACCGTGCAGCCCGGCATGGGTGGCCCGCAGATGTTCTATTGGGTGGAGAACGACGGCGCCTTCTGTGACCTGATCGACAGCGTGGAGATCGTGTTCACCGACGCGTATGCGTTCACGCCGACCATCACCAACGCACTTTGTTTCGGCTATTGCGATGGCGGGATCACGGTGGACGTCGCTGGCGGTAATGCAGCCACCGCACTGGATTACTCGTGGTCCACTGGCGATGCCGGCAATGGGCTGGATGCGATCAGTGGGTTGTGTGCCGGGGGTTACACCGTGACCGTGACGGATGACAATGGCTGTGCTGGAAGCTTCGACATGATCGTGACCGAACCGGCCCTGTTGCAGGTGGATTCAGTAACCAGCACGCCGGTGACCTGTTCCGGTGATTGTGATGGTACCATCACCATACATGACGTGGCTGCGGTGGAGTACAGCTTCGACAACGGCGACAGTTGGGGCATTGACGCGGTGCGTACAGAGGCGTGCGAGGGTACCTGGGTCGTTCGCATCAAGGATGCGGACGGTTGCATCGGCCTCGCGAGCGAAGAAGTCACCGGTCCACCACCCGTTGTGGCCTCGTTCATCTGGGGTCCGCAACCAGCCAACGTGGACGCACCTACCATCACTTTCTCGAACACCTCCACCGGAGCCGACCATTTCTTCTGGAACGTGGATGAGCAGTACTCCACGACCGAACTGAACACGCTCTTCACCTTCAGCAATAAAGAACCCGGCACCTACCAGGTCTGCCTCACGGCGTACAACTACAACGAATGCGTGGATACGGTATGCAACGACATCGTGATCGACGATGTGCTCTTCACCTACATACCGAACGCGTTCACGCCGGATGGGGACGGCGAGAACGATGCGTGGTGGCCTACCGCCAACATACCCGTTCGAACGAACTACGAATTACTCGTGTTCGACCGTTGGGGACAGGTGGTCTTCAGCACCACGGATCCGTACATGGCTTGGGAAGGCAGCTTCCAGAACAGTGGGGAGGTCTTGAAGAGCGATGTGTATGCCTACCGGCTCCTATACGGTATCGGGAACACCGAAACGAGGAAGGAGATACTCGGGCATGTGACCTTGTTGAAGTAAGGAACGGCAGTGGGATCGAACAAAGTCAAACGTGCGTTTCCCGCTGCTGGACCGGAGGTCGTTGAAGGACCCTCCATTCCTGATGTGGTCCGGAAACCGCTGCTGGCTTGCGTATTAAGCGTCGCATGTGGCTGTGCGCTGTTCGCCCAGCCAACGATCCATCCGATCACCGAAGGTTCGATCATCGCTTGTACCGGTGGTTTCGTGGGCAGTGGAGGAGTCGTTGGCGGATACGAGGACAATGAGGACTACACCGCGACGATCTGCCCGGACCAACCGGGACAGGGGATCTTCCTGACGTTCATTTCATTCGATCTGAGCCAGGACGGCGCTGCACCGTACGACCAGATGTTCATCTACAACGGGTCGGACACGAACGCCCCATTGATCGGAACCTACACGGACGGGGAGCTCCAGGGCCAGATCGTCGCCACGACACCGGACAACCCGACAGGCTGCCTCACGGTGCGGTTCACCTCGAACGCGATCGGGACCGGGACCTTCAGCGCCGCCATCTCCTGCGGAACACCGTGTTGGCCACCTGTACCGGACGCGGTGATCGTTGGTGAAACCTTGCCGGCCAAGGTGTGCATAGGGGAACCCGTGCAGTTCGATGCAAGCGCCTCCCAACCTCACCCAGGCCGCACCATCGTTGAATATTCCTGGGACATGTTCGATGGCACGGTGTTGAACGGGGCGGCCGTGGAACACGCGTTCGATGAACCTGGACAATACCTGGTATCGCTTACGGTGACCGATGATCTGGGTTGTACCAACACGCAGCAGACCACGGTGGCCGTATGGGTGGGCACGGAACCGCTCTTCTTCGGCACAACGGGGGATACCACCGTCTGCGCGAATGGGACGATCCCATTGCAGGGCCAAACCGAAGCGGTCACATGGAACCAATTGCCCGTGGTCGACCTCGGTGGCGAGATCGCCTTACCGGACGAGCAGGGGGTACTCTTCACGAGTGAGATCGAGTTCTCCATCTTCCCACCAGGTGCGACGGTCCTGACGCCTTCGGATCTGAGCACTTTCTGCGTGAGCATGGAGCATTCCTTCATTGGGGACTTCGTGCTAAGCTTGACCTGCCCGAATGGACAGAACGTGGTGATGCACCAGCAAGGTGGTGGGGGGACCTACGTTGGGGACGCCAGCGATGCGACGGAAGGAATTCCGGGTGAATGCTGGGATTACTGTTTCAGCAACTCGGCCACTTGGGGTACGTGGGTGGAAAGTTCCGCGAACGGAGCGACCCCACACGTGATGCCCGCGCCCTCCACACCTGGAGCACAAACGTTGATACCAGGCACCTACACGCCGATAGACCCCTTCTCCGACTTCATCGGATGTCCGCTCAATGGGATCTGGACGCTGAACTACATGGACAACTGGGGAGCAGATGACGGCACGATGTGCAGTTGGTCCATCAGTTTCGACCCGGCGCTCTACCCGGACCTGGTGGAATTCACACCGGTGATCGGTACGACCGCGGATAGCGTGTGGTGGGAAGGGGACGACCTGACCACGAACGCCGGCACACCCGCCCAAGCCAGCGCCACCCCGACGGAGACAGGCGTTCATCCGTACACCTTCCACGTGATCGACGATTTCGGTTGCGAGCACGACACCACCATCAACATCACCGTGACCCCGCCGCCGGTGGTGGACGTCACCTCGACCGAAGGCATCTGCACCGAACCATCCCAGCTGCTGGCCTCCGTCGTCGCCGATCCACCTCCTCCCCTGCCGTGCACCTACAGCCTCATCTTGAACGACTCCTTTGGCGATGGTTGGGCTGGCGGAGCGCATGTGACGATCACCATCAATGGCCAGGCGACTGACTACACGCTGGCATCGGGCGCTACCATCACCATACCGATCGAGGTCCCGTTCGGCACACCGTTCCAGGTGAACTACACGGCTGGTACGTTGTGGAACGGTGAGAACTCCTTCCAACTGATCTCTCCCGCCGGCACCCTCATCTACTCCTCCCCGAACGGGCCTTTGTCGGGCAATGTCTGGAACGGTGCGGGGGTATGCGCGATCGTTTCCCCCGTGACCTACATATGGACGCCGAACAACGCCGTTTCCGTGAACAACATCCCGAACCCGACCGCGACGATCAGCGCGCCGACGTTCATCACGGTGGCCATCCACCCGGTCGGCCAACCCTGGTGTACCACACAGGACACGATCACAGTGGAACCGCCGTCGGTCCTGGAGAACGACAGCTTGATCACGGATGTGCTGTGCTTCGGCGGGACCGGTAGCGCGGAGATCACGACCACCGGTCTCGGCGGGCCTTGGAACTACCGCTGGACGGACGCTGCGAACAGCGTCATCAGGGAAGTGGGTCCGTTGAACGGAGACCTTTTGACCGCACCAGCGGGCGACTACAGTGTGGTCGTGACCGAAGGCCCGAACGGGAACGGATGCTCGGACACGGTGCGGGTCACCATCACGGAACCTCCGCTCCTCGTCTGGTCCCTTGTTCCGATGGACACGACCATTTGTGTGGATGGGGTGGCCGTGCTGGCCGCAGAGACCGAGGGCGGGACAGCACCGGTAACCTATGTGTGGGACCAGGGTCTGGTCGGCTCAGGTCCGCATCAGGTCAGCCCTTCCGACAGCACGGTCTATACCGTCCAGGCGGTGGACGCACATGATTGCATCACCTCCACGGTGACGCTGCTCGTGGGAGTGCTGGATTCCCTGCACTATGATCCGCTCGTCGACTTCGAGCAGTGCAGCGGCGTGCCGTTCGATCTGGAGGTGTCGAACCTTGTCGGTGGCGATGGCAACTATGGGTATGGCTGGAGCTCCGGCAACTCCGAAACCGCACTCCTGACGGACTCCCTTGTCGACGATGCCACCTACTGCGTGACCGTCTCGGACGGGTGCGAAACGCCACCCATCACCTCATGTACGGAGATCACGGTGTTGCATACCCCTGCGTTCGAATTGACCATGGATACGGTCCTGGGTTGTCGACCCTTCGAAGTGGCCTTCGCATTGCGCGATACCACCAATGGTGCCCAGGTCGCATGGCGCTTCGGTGAGGGCGAGTCCGCGATCGCTGGTCCGCTGTTGTCCCATATCTACGACCGATCAGGCACCTTCGATGTGAGCACCGAGGTCACCTGGCCGAACGGATGTGTCACCGACACTAGCTGGATCGACCTGATCACGGTGATACCGGTACCGAAGCCGGAGTTCTCCTATTCCCCTGAACCGCTCACGATCTTCGAACCGCACGCACGATTCACCGAACTGGCGGGCCCGAACGAGGTGGGATATGCATGGGACTTCTTCGATCTGGGGGTCTCGGACGAACCCGATCCGGAGGTCACGTTCTCGAACATCGTTGGTGACCTTTACCCGGTGCAACTGGTGGTGTGGAATGAACTGGGCTGTTCGGATACGTTGTTGCGGTACGTCCCTGTCGAGGATGCCTTCCTGATCCATGCACCGAACAGCTTCACCCCGAACGGGGATGACCTGAACGAGGAATTCAGGATCCTGGGCAATGACCTTTCGCGTGACGAGTTCACGCTGGACATATTCGACCGTTGGGGGCACGTTGTGTTCAGTGCCACAAGCCCGGAGCTTGGCTGGGACGGCAAGGTGAATGGCACTGTGGCGGAAGTGGGTGTTTACGTCTGGCGTCTGAAGGCTCGCTCTTTGCAGACCCTGGAGAAGCATATCCTTTTCGGCCACGTGAGCCTGTTGCGCTGAACGGCGGGGTGTTCCATCCCTCCTTGGACCGGTTTGGTCCTCAACCAATCCCTGTTCGTCCAATTGCCTTGACAGGAAGGTCCTTCGTACCTTATTACCGAGTACTTTCCCAACGCAAAGACCACCTGACCGCTTCACATGGGAGAACGATACGCCTGGACCTGCCACCCGAGGTCGAAGGGACCCGTTCAACCGCGAACCTGGATCGTGGTCCTGGTGGTCGCCGTGTGGTGGGCAGCCATGAACCCTTCGCGTTCTTTCGGCCAGGCCTTCCCCATCTTCAACGGTTCGGTGAACACCTGTGTCGGTGCTTTCCTGGATAGTGGCGGCGAGGGGGGCTCGGGCTACGGGAACAACGAGAACTTCACCTACACGATCTGCCCGGACAACCCGAACGATGCGGTATCGCTGAACTTCATCACCTTCCAACTTGACAATACTGGTCCCGGGCCCACGGACCAGATGACCATCTACGACGGGAACAGTACGGCAGCTCCTTCGTTGGGCACCTATGCTGGCAATACCCTGGAAGGATATGTCGTCAACGCATCCCCGTTGAACACGTCCGGCTGCCTGACGGTCGTTTTCCGATCCAACGCCGCGGGCACCGGCATCTTCGCAGCGAGCATCTCCTGTTACACGCCATGTCAACGCCCCACTGCGGTCGCTGCGATGAGCGAGGCCGCGCCCGCGATGGTCTGTCCGGGCGAAGTGGTCTCTTTCAACAGTGCGGGATCATTCGCTGCTCCGGGCTTTTCCATAGCCAACCGGCGATGGGAATGGGGAGATGGGACCGTGACCGATCCAGCCCCTGTTAACGCCACGCACGCCTATGCGCAACCAGGCTATTACCAGGCCCAGTTGTACCTGCTGGACGACAATGGCTGCGCCAGTACCAACCGGGTGGACCTTGAGGTCCTGGTGGGAACTGAGCCGACCTTCAATGGAACGGGCGGTGATGTGCTAGGCTGTGTAGGCGAGATCCTCTGCCTCGATGCCGTGGTGAACCCGGTCACCTTCAACGAGCTTCCCTCGGGCGACTTAGGGAATGGTGTGTTCCTCGCGGATGAAGTGGGTTCGTGTTTCACGGCGGAGATCGAGTTCACACAATTCGACCCAGGACAAACATTGAACTCCATCGCGGACCTGTTCTCCATCTGCATGAACATGGAGCACTCCTTCATTGGGGACCTGGTCGTTCGCATCATCAGCCCGACCGGACAAACGGTGACGATGCATCAGCAGGGCGGTGGGGGCACCTTCCTAGGTATACCGGTCGACAATGACGCACAACCGAATGCCCAGGGCACATGTTGGCAGTATTGTTTCAGCCCCACGGCGACCAATGGTACCTGGGTGGACAATGCGGGAGGCACGCTTCCATCCGGGACGTACGAAAGCCTCAACAACCTGAGCGGCCTGTTGGGTTCGCAGTTGAACGGTATCTGGCAATTGCAGATCTGCGACCTGTGGGCATCGGACAACGGTTTCGTGTGTGACTGGAACATCAGCTTCGATCCGGACCTCTTCCCCGATCTGGTGGAGTTCACACCAGTGTATGGCACCGATTGTGACAGCAGTAGTTGGTCAGGTCCGAACATCTCCTCGACCTCTTCCACCTGCCAGGGGATATGCATCACGCCGCCGAGCACCGGGGTATTCCCCTACACCTACACTGTCACCGACAACTTCGGATGTACTTACGACACCACGTTGTCGATCACGGTGATCCCGCCGGCGATCATCAATGCCGGGGCTGACGTCTCCACGTGTGATACACCTGTTCCGCTGAACGCGACGATCATATCAGGCGGATTCCCGTCACCCTGCAACTATCAGCTCATTCTGAATGATTCTTTCGGGGATGGGTGGACGACCGGATCGAACATATCGGTGACGGTGAACGGTGTCTCGACCACCTATACCCTTGCCAACGGAACGACCACGACCATAAACATCCCTGTGACCAATGGCGCCACGGTGATCCTCAACTATGTTGCCGCGACGATCTGGAACGGTGAACAGTCGTTCATCCTTCGGAACAGTGCAGGTGCAACGGTCTATGCCTCACCCACCGGACCGATCAGTGGGAATCCATGGTCCGGACCCGCGGTATGCCCTACGGGTCCGTTCGTGTACAGTTGGTCACCGACAACAGGTCTTTCGAACCCCAACATCGCGAACCCGATCGCGACCGTGGCCTCAACGACCGAGTATTGTGTGACGGCGTACCAACCAGGCCATCCCGATTGCCCTGCAACGGATTGTGTGACGATCACCGTGGATAACGCAGTGGACCCGGGTGCGAACGGCAGCATCACCGTTTGCGAGAACGCTGCTGCGCTGGACCTCTTCGCGCAATTGGGGGGCACACCGGAAGCCGGCGGATCTTGGACGGACCCGAGTAATGTCCCACATTCCGCCACGTTCACACCCGGGACCGAACCGGCAGGCGTGTACACATACACCGTGTCGGGATCGGGCGCCTGCGGAAGCTCATCCGCTACCTCCACGGTCACTGTTGTGGTGGAAGCGTTGCCGAATGCCGGCAGTAATGGCTCGATAACGGTCTGTTCCAGTGATGGGATCCAGGATCTTTTCGGGTCACTTGGCGGATCACCGCAAGCCGGTGGCGTTTGGACCGGTCCAGGCAGTGGATCCGCGACCGGCGCGTTCGACCCAGCTTCCGACCCACCAGGTGTATACACCTACACGGTAACGGGCACCGCGCCCTGCCCCGACGCGACCGCCACCGTGACCGTCACGTTGAACGCTCCGCCGAGCGCTGGTGTGGACGGTAGTATCACCCTTTGCAGCAGCGATGCACCGGCTTCGCTCTTCGATCAACTTGGCGGTGCACCCGATGCTGGTGGAACGTGGAGCGGCCCGAGCGCGGTGAGCGGTGGTATGATCGACCCCGCGACGATGAGCGCCGGTGTGTACACCTACACCGTCGCTGGTACGGCGCCCTGTCCAGATGCCACGGCGACCGTGACCGTCACGATAAACACGCCGCCTGATCCGGGTACCGATGGCGCGATCAC
>JAKQEI010000292.1 GCA_029573495.1 Bacteroidota bacterium
CTGCTCCGCGCCTTCCGGCAACTCCCTCACCACCAGGCCCAATTGATCCGGGTGGCCGATGTGGACGATGAGCGGATCGAAGCTCGGGCGCGCCTTCGCGGTGAAGACCTTCAACACCGCCTCCGCATCGAAGGCGTTGGCAGCAAGCCCGTAGACCGTTTCCGTGGGGATGGCCACGATGTTCCCAGTGCGCAGCAGCTCGGCAGCGGTATGCAGGTCGGTGCCGAGGTGGGCTGACATGTCGCAAAGGTCCGCAACTTGGCCTTGCGGGGTGCAGCCACCCCGATCCAAGAGGAAGGAAAGCCCCATTTGTCCGCCTTTCACACTTCTTAACCTGCCACCGATGCGTTCGGCACGGTTTTCCACGTCATATCCATAGAACCAAAGACGTACGACCATGCCACGCGCTAAGAAGAAACTGGTGCTGACCCAACCGATCAAAGAAGGCCTGAAGGCGATCAAGGTCCGTTTGGACCACCGCACGGTGATCACCCTGGCCAGCTTGAAGGCGCTCGACTTCTGGAAGAAGCGCTACCCGCAGGCGCAGGTGATCGGCTGATCAGCCTGGGCTGAGCCCATCCACATAACGCCGGTCATTCGCCAGCCGAGGCATCTTGCTCTGGGCATCGTTCAGGCCCCGGGCCTTCATGAAAGCGGCGAAACCACCACGGTGAACAGGCTGAATGATCAGTGGCCGCAATACTTTGCCGGTGATAAGGTCCTTGTAGTACACATTGCGCTTTTGCAAGGCGGCATCCACCAGGCCCGCGAATCGGCCTGCATCCGTGGGTGGTGACGCGAACTCGATGAACCATTCGTGGTATGGCAGCCCTTCGCTGGGCGCCATCTGAGGGGCTACGGTGAACTCGGCCACCTCGCACGGCATCTCCTCCATCGCCTCTTTCAAAGCTCCCTCCACTTCTTCCGCGATGACATGCTCGCCGAAGGCGCTGGTGAAGTGCTTCGTGCGCCCGGTGACCACGACGCGCGGTGGCGCAAGCGACACGAACTTGATGGTGTCCCCTATCTCGTAGCCCCAAAGCCCGGCATTCGTGTACAGCACCAACGCGTATTGTACGCCTACCTCGACCTCGGCAATGGACCGCGGCCGCTGGTCCGTGCCATGCACCGGGACGAAGCCGAAGTAGATGCCATTGTCGAGCACGAGCAACAAGCCCTCCTCACCGCTCTGATCCTGATAGGCGATAAAGCCTTCGCTGGCCGGAAAGAGCTCCACGCTCGGGACACGCCCGCCGATCAGCGCTTCCATCCGGCTTCGATAGGGCGCGTAGTTCACCCCGCCGTACACGAAGAGCGAGAAGTTGGGGAACACCTCCTT
The DNA here is from genome assembly GCA_029573495.1 of Bacteroidota bacterium. GTDB lineage: Bacteria > Bacteroidota > Bacteroidia > Flavobacteriales_F > PHOS-HE28 > PHOS-HE28. The sequence continues at coordinate 1,340 of JAKQEI010000292.1, forward strand.
CACCGTGCCCTTGCCGGTGCGCCCAAGCAGGCGCTCGAAGTACATCTGCACCCAGGCGGGGATGCCGCTGATCAGCCGCAAATCCTCCTTCATCGTCTCCCCCACGATGGCCTCCACCTTGGTCTCCCAATCGGTGATGCTGTTGATGGCGAACGAGGGCATCCGGTTCTTCAACAGATAGGCCGGCACATGGTTGGCCACGATGCCACTGAGGCGGCCGCTGGGGATGTGTCTCGTGCGATCGAGCACCGGGCTGCCCTGCAGGAAGATCATCTTCCCGTCCACGAAGTCGGCCTTCCCACTATGGGCGATGTAGGCCAGCAGCGCACGCCGCGCGCTGGTGATGTGGTTGGGCAGGCTCTCCTTGGTGATGGGGATGTACTTGGCGCCACTGGTGGTGCCGCTGGTCTTGCAGAAGTAGAGCGGCTTGCCCGGCCATAGCACATCCTCCTCGCCGAAGCCGATGCGTTCGATGTACGGTTTGAAGCCTTCGTAGTCGCGCAGCGGAACGGCCTGCACGAGGTCGGCGTGGTCGCGCACGGCGTGCAATCGATGTTCCAGGCCGAAGCTTGTATCGCCCCCGAACCGGACCAACTTGTTCAGCACCGCGGCCTGTGTGTTCACCGGGTCCATCGCTCGCTGCATCACCGCCTTGGTGACCGCCCTGGCGTATGGCTTCGCGATGATGGACTTGAGGCTCATTCGAAGACCATGTACGCCTGCGGGTCCAAGGGTTCGCCGCCAAGCCATAGTTCGAAATGAAGGTGAGGGCCGGTCGTGAGCTCCCCGCTGCTACCGACGATGGCGATGGCCTCCCCCGCCTTCACCTTGTCGCCCACCTTCTTCAGCAGCACGCTGTTGTGTTTATACACGCTCACCAGGTCGTTGCCATGCTGGATCTGCAGGACGTGCCCGGCATCGGTCGTCCAACTCGCCAGGGTGACCGTACCGGAGAGGCAGGCCTTCACCGCTGCATCGGCCTTCGCCACGATATCGATGCCGAAATGTCCCTTGGAACGCTCGAACCTGCTGGTGACGATGCCGCGCAAGGGAGGGAAGAAGAAGACGCCGGCCAATTCGCGCCGCTCGGTATCCACCCCGCCCTCCCTGACACTGAAGGCCTCTTCCCGCGCCACCCGTTCACGCAACAGGCTATCCGTAACGCCGGGCTCCAGGTCCTCCGCCGTGGGCTTCTTCGCCAGTGGCGCCAACAAGGCGGCACTATCCGCCGGCAGCTCGCCGCTCAATACCGCACGCAGGTTGGCGATGTAGAGGTCTCGCTCCTGGATGCTCCGCTCCAGGGAGTCGGCCAGCAGCAGGCTCCGGTAGGCGTTGCGCTTGGTCTCCTGGTCCGCATAACCCGGGATGTACCGCTTAAGCGGGGTGAAGACGATCACGGCCGTGACGAAGGCGCCGTAGAGGAGGAATGCAGCCGTGCCCAGCAGCAGCACGTTCAGGCGGTTCAGCCGCATGCTGAAGCGCTCCTCGAACGTACTGTCGTTGATGAGCATCAGCCGGTACCGGTCCCGGAGCTTCTGGAGCATGCGCCGCCTGGCGTTGCTCTTCTTGCCTTCCTTCCTGGCCGGTGCGATGGGCATCGGACAAATATCGCGCTCTACTTTCGGGCCGTGGCGTTCGTGGAACGATATGCGGAGATCAAAGCGCGGGAAGGGCGGAGCCCACGCGCCATGCTGCGGCATGTGGTGCTCGACGGACTATCCCAGAAGGACCGGCTCATCGGCAGGACCGAGCGCGGTCTGCGACTCCCGCGTGTCCAATTCCTGTACATACACCACTCCTTCACCGACGAACTGGACGCGCTGCGCCGCCTGGTGGAGGACCTGTCCCACACCCATGCGTTCATCCCCTACAGCGAAGGCGTGACCCGCGTGCAGGAGGGGCGCATTGACAGGCCCTATATCTGCTTGAGCTCCGACGACGGCTTCCGCAACAACCTCGATGGCGCAAGGGTGCTGCGTGAACTGGGGGTCAGCGCCTGCTTCTTCATCAACCCGGCGCTTATCGGGCTGAACGACGAGATGGAGAACGCCCGATTATGCGCCGATCGCTTCCACCTGCCACCCGTCCGTTTCCTGGATCGCAAGGAGGTGGAGGAACTCGTGAGCCTGGGTCATGAGATAGGCTCGCATAGCTGGGAGCATCATCGTATGTCAGCTTTGCCCTATGAAGCGATGGTGGAGGACATCCAGCGGACCCGGGAGACCCTTCTGCGTTGGCTCGGCCGGGCCGATCATTTCGCATTCCCTTACGGTCGATTCGCCGATCTGACCGCTTCAGGATACCGAGCCGTGTTCGCTGCCGGCCATGTGAGCTGCGCCACGGCCGAGCGCGGGTGCCATGCGAACACCCGACCCATCCCTGCGGACCACCTGCTCATCCGTCGCGATCACATCATCCTGGACTGGCCGCTCGCGCACATCCGCTACTTCCTCGGCACCAATGCCATGAATGGCAGTGCGGACCACAACCCTTACTGCGCTGCGCCATGAGGGTGGTGGTGCTCACCAGCGCGCGCAGAGGCACGGCCAGCCATCATCTGCCCTTCCTTGTGGGCAGTCCACATTTTCAGGTGGTGCGGGTGATCCTGGCCGGTGCACCCACCACGCCGAACAGTGGGTTGAAGAAGAAGTTCCGGAAGGTGATGCGGATCGGACCGCTCGGAGCGATCATGGGATACCGCATGCGGGCCTGGTACACCACCGATGTGCAGGCGATCTCACCCCTGGAGGACATCGGGGTGCTTTGCGAGCGCTTCGGGATCGACCTGGTCACCACGCCGTGGGTGAACCACGTGGATACGGTGACCGCTATGAAAGCAGCGAACGCTGACATCGCGCTCAGCCTCGGCAACGGCTATATCGCCTCCAAGGTGTTCACGCTGCCCCGCCTCGGTATGCTCAACGTCCACCACGAACTATTGCCCGAGTACCAGAACGCCCAAGGCGTGATCTGGCCGCTGTACAACGGTTCCCGCATCACCGGCTACACCATCCACCGCATCGACAAGGGCATCGACACCGGTGCCATCGTACACCGGGAGGAAGTGCCCATCCGCTTCGGTCCGCACCTGCGGGACACCGTGACGCGTACGATGGTGGCCGTATTGAACGCGAGCGCCGCCGGCTGCCGCGCGGTGCTGGAGGACCTGCCCACGAAACTGGCGGCTGCCAGGCCACAGGGCCAGGGCCGGAAGTGGACCACGCCCAGCTTCGGGCAATACCTGCGTATCCTCCGCAACCACCGCCGCCTGCGCGATGAAGGGTGAGATCCGATGGTACGGACCCCGGATCCCCTGGCCATAATAACTTCGCCCGTTCGCAGTTATCCCTTGCGTTCGTCCATGCGCCTTCCCCATTTCCTTCGCTCCGCCGGTGCGGTGCTGCTCGTGGCCGCCCTTGCCGTGGGCTGTTCACAGGAGAAGGACGCCTTCCTGAACCGGACCTTCCACCGGCTCACCACCCGCGATAACGGCTGGTTCAACGCCAACGAGAAACTGAAGGAGGTGGTGGCGGGGATCGAAGAGGCCCATGTGGACGATTACGACCATGTGCTCCCGCTCTTCATCTATGGTTCCGATGATCAGGCCAGGAACGCGACACCGGACCTGGAGAAGTGCATCGAGAAGTGCTCGCTCGTGATCGAACGGCACTCCATGAACATCCAGGGCAAGGAGAAGAACAAGTGGATCGATGACGCGTGGTTCGTCATCGCCAAGAGCCACTTCTACAAGAAGAACTTCTACGAGGCGGAACGCGGCTTCACCTATGTGAGCCGCCGCTTCAAAGGGGAGAACCGGCAGATGCAGAGCCTCGTATGGCTGGCCCGCACCGCCATCGTCCTGGAGCAGTATGGCAAGGCGCAGAGCGCACTGGACGAGGTGGGCAACCAGAAGGAACTGCCCAAGGACTTCGACCATGGTGAGTTCGAGGCGGTGCGTGCGGAACTGGAACTGAAGCGTGGCAAGGTGGATGATGCGATCGTACACCTCGAGGCGGCCATCCCCAATGCGCGCACCAAGAAGGAACGCGTACGGTGGGCCTTCGTCCTGGCCCAGTTGTACCAGCACAAGGGCTTGGAGGAGAAGGCGATCAAACAGTTCGCCATCGTGGCGCGGATGAGCCCGCCCTATGAGATGGCCTTCCACACCCAGATCTTCCAGGCGCTCGCCTTCAACAAGGGCAACAGCAAGGAGATCCGCAAGAAGCTCAACCGCATGCTGCGCGATGAGAAGCACGTGGACCACTTCGACATGTTGCACTACGCGATCGCCGACCTGGACCTGAAGGAGCGCAAGGACTCCTCCGCGATCGACCACCTGATGACCAGCGCCCGCGTGAGCACCACGGATACCAAACAGAAGGCGAAGACCTTCCTGCGGCTCGCGGACCTCTATTTCGATGACCGGGCCTATGGCGATGCTCAGAAGTACTATGACTCCACCCAGACCATTCTCGCTGAGACCCATGAGCGCTACGAGGAGGTCACCACCCGGGCCCGGGTGTTGGGGGAGCTGGTGGAACAGTTGCGCATCATCGCTCTGGAGGACAGTCTACAGGGGCTCGCTCAACTGGACGAAAAGGACCTGGAGAAGAAGATCCGCGGCATGATCCGCGAGCGGGAACAGGCGGAAGCCGAGCGGAAACAAGCCGAGGAGGAGGCACGGGCCCTGGCCGAGGCCAACCCCGATGCCGGCAGGAACACCCAACCGCAAGGCGGCACCCGCGGGGCCTGGTACTTCTACGACCCACAGCAGATCGGACGGGGCCTGTCGAACTTCCGAAAGAAGTGGGGGAACCGGCCGCTGGAGGATGATTGGCGCCGCAAGGACAAGAGCGGCAGTGCGTTGGCGGACCTGACCGAAGAGGAGGAGGAGGTGGAAGGAGGTGGAACGAAGGAGGAGAAGGAGGCGGAATGGAAGGACCCTGCGTTCTACACCAAGGACATCCCGAAGGACGATGCCGCCTTGGCCGCTTCCAATGCCCGCATCTGTTCCGCGCTGTACACCTCCGGCATGATCTACAAGGAGCAGCTGAAGGATGCGGATAACGCCATCGAGAGCTTCGAGGTATTGAACGGGCGCTTCGAGGAATGCCGCTACACACCGGAGAGCTACTACCAGCTCTACCGGATCTACCTGGAGAAGGAGCAGACCACGAACTACTTCGCACCGGACGGCATGGGCTCGCAGTATTATGCGAACGTGATCCTGGAGCGCTGGCCTGATTCGGAGTTCGCCCGTCTCATCCGCGACCCGAACGTACTGCAGGCTGATGAGGTGAGGCGGAAAGAGGAGGAGATAGCCTACAAGGAGGTGTACGACCGCTACCGGCAATACCTGTTCACCTCGGTGATCGTTTCCTGTGAAGGGGTGATCGCCAACGAGCCCAACAATCACTTCCTGGCCAAATACCACATGCTGCGGGCCATGGCACTGGGTGGCATGCGCGACCGTGCCGGCTTCCGCGCCGCGTTGGAAGAGGTCAAGATCAAGTTCGCTGGTACCGATGAGGAGCGTGCCGCCACCGAGATGCTGGCGGCGTTGGACCGCAGTGCGGGCACGCCGCCGCCGCCGCCCAAGCAGGGCGCGGCCGGCTCCTACACCCCGGATGCGGGTCCGCACTTCTTCGCCCTCATCGTACCCAACCAAGGCTCCGACGTTACCAGCATCAAGACCCGTATCTCCGCCTTCAACCAGCTCTATTTCCCGGGAACACCGGTGGAGATCACCAACAGCTTCCTCGATCCGGAACACCAGGTGGTGCTGATCAGTGGATTCCCGACCAAGGAGATGGCCATGCAATACCATGGCCTCTTCACCAGTGGCAACCAGGAACTCGTGGGGATCAACGACCAGGGCTACCCGGCCTTCCCGATCACCACGGCCAACTACGCGCAACTGTACAAGAGCAAGGACGTGGATGGCTACAGCGCCTTCTTTGCACAGAATTACCTTGACCGTCAGTAGGATAAGTCGGATCGGCGCCTATCTTTGACCCGTCTTCACCTTGGAACCGAACTGAAAGATGTTGTTCCGATCCGAAAAACCTGCGAACCCGGCACCCATGAACAAGACCGCTGAACCCGTTAGCCCCGGAAAGATCAATAGCATCATGGAGGGCACCTCCATCGAGGGCGAGATCAAGAGCGATAGCAACATCCGCATCGATGGCAGGGTGAAGGGCACGATCAATGCCCGGGGCCGCGTGATCGTGGGGCAGACCGGCAGCATCGAGGGCGAGATCATCTGTCAGAGCAGCGATATCGAAGGCACGGTGATCGGCAAGGTGAACTGCCAGGACCTCTTGAGCCTAAAGGCCACCGCCAAGTTGCAGGGCGACATCAACACGAAGAAGCTGGCCATCGAGCCGGGCGCCGTGTTCACCGGTAACTGCAGCATGGGCGGTGGTGTGGTGAAGGAGATGGATCCCGTGCGCCTGCGGACCGACGGCGCCAACGCACCGCGTACCGAGCAGCAGGCCGCGCGCTAGGTGCGCCTTCCACGGTCCGTTCCGATGGCCGCACCGCAACGGTCGTTCCTCACCATATTGGTGGCGTTCACACTGGCCTGCGTGGCCGGGCTGGCTTTGACCGCTCGTGCCCTGCACCTGCCATGGGATCCCGTCTTCCTGGGCATGCCGCTCTATTTCGCAGTGCTCACCTTCCTCCTGCATCGCTGGCAGGAAAAAGCACTGGCCGGTGACCCGAAGGGCTTCGTGCAACGGTTCATGACCGCATTGGTGGTGAAGATGTTCGCCTCGGTCGCGGTGCTCGTGCTCCTGTTGCTCACCACTGCGGAGCGCTTCATCACCCCGATGGCGCTCGGGTTCGCTGTGCTCTATCTCGCGTACGTTGTGTTCAGCACGATCCGCCTGATGCGGCTTTCCCAACATGCCGGCCGGCCATGAGCGGACCGTCACGCCGCTTCCCGAAGAAGGCGCAGGAGGGCTATAACAGCTACCTGCGCTTCACCGGTCTCGGCTTCACGATGATCGGGATCATCCTCGCCTTCTGTTTCGTGGGCTATTGGCTCGATGGCGTGATCGGCTGGAAGTACCCGGTGCTGACCGTCGTGCTGAGCCTGGTAGGCATCGCGGGGTCCATGGTCTACCTGTTCAAGGAAACGTCCTCGAAGAAGTAGCCCGCACCGGGGGCCAAGCGCTTGCGCAGCTGAAGGTCGACGCCAACGCCTTGTTCTCAGCACGTTGTGAAGATCCTGGAAGAAGAGGATCCACCATTGCCGGCCGAGTCCTACCTTCGCGGCCGCAAACAGGGGTGTCCCCCTCCCGTGATGTCGATCCCGAACCTGCTGCGTGCCGCGTCCCTCCTGATCGGAAGCCTTCTTTTCGGCACCGCGAACGCACAACACGCAGGGCATGATAAGGCCACCCACCTCGATGTGGTGGATAGCACCGTGGCGGTGGTGGTGGCTGCGGATACCGACGCGCCCAAACTGGCCCTCGAGGAAGCCGAGCATGGTGGCCGGTTCGATGCCGGGAAACTGATCATGGGCCACATCGGCGATGAGCATGGCTGGCACCTCTGGGGCCATACCACGCTTCCCCTGCCGGTCATCGTGTACAACACGGAGCGCGGTATCTCCATCTTCAGCAGCAGCAAGTTCGATCACGGACACAAGACCTATGGCGGTTACATGCTGCATGAAGGCAGCATCGTGGCCACCAAGGCCGAGGATGGCACCGACGTGCATCATGCGACGATCGATGAGCCATTGACCAAGGCCACCTGGGACATCAGCATCACGAAGAACGTCCTGAGCCTTTTCATCAGCCTCGCCATCCTGCTCTTCGTCTTCATCGGCGTGGCCAAGGCCTACACCCGGCGAGCGGGTCAGGCGCCCACCGGTTTCCAGAACCTGGTGGAACCGATCATCCTCTTCGTGCGTGACGATGTCGCCAAGAGCGCCATCGGCCCGAAGTACATGACCTTCATGCCGTACCTGCTCACGGCCTTCTTCTTCATCTTCCTGAACAACCTGCTGGGCCTGGTGCCCTTCTTCCCGGGCGGGGCCAACCTCACGGGCAACATCGCGGTGACCCTGGTGCTCGCGCTCATCACCTTCATCATCGTGACGGTGAAGGGCAACAAGCACTACTGGCACCACATCCTGGCCATGCCGGGCGTACCGGGCTGGGTGCTCTTCATCCTCACCCCGGTGGAGATCCTGGGCATGTTCCTGAAGCCCTTCGTGCTGATGATCCGACTCTTCGCCAACATCACGGCGGGTCACATCATCGCGCTCAGCTTCTTCAGCCTGATCTTCGTGTTCGGCGAGACCAACGCGGGCGCCGGCTACGGTGTTTCCGTGATGTCGCTGGCCTTCACGGTCTTCATGACCATGCTTGAGCTGCTGGTCGCCTTCATCCAAGCCTACGTGTTCACCTTCCTGTCCGCCATGTACATCGGCGCGGCGGTGGAGGAACCACACCACCATTAGAACCTGAACTTCCCAAAACACGAACACATGTTCCTCTCTGTCCTTCTCGACCTCGGCACTGGTTACGGTATCGCCGCCCTCGGCGCTGGTCTCGCTGCTGTTGGTGCCGGCATCGGCATCGGCCGCATCGGTGGTGACGCCGTGCAAGCCATGGCCCGCCAGCCGGAAGCCATCAACGACCTGCGTGCCAACATGATCCTCACCGCCGCTCTGGTCGAAGGCGCCGCCTTCTTCGCGATGGTGGTGGGTCTGCTGGTGGTGCTGAAGTAAGCAAGGACGACCTGTCCGCGCTTCCTTCCTCTAACCTTCAATAACGCAAGCCCATGCTGCTCGCTAGTCTCGTAGAGCCCTCCTTCGGCCTCATCTTCTGGATGACGCTGTCCTTCCTGGTGGTGCTCTTCATCCTGGCCAAATTCGCCTGGAAGCCCATCCTCAATGGGTTGAAGGAGCGTGAAGCCTCCATCGCTGATGCCCTGAACGAGGCGAAGAAGGCCCGTGAGGAGAACGCCGCGATGATGGCGAAGAACGAGGACCTGATGCGCGAGGCTCGTGAGGAACGCGAACTGCTCCTGAAGGAGGCACGCGACATCCGCGACCGCGAGATCGCCGGTGCGAAGGCCAAGGCCAAGGCCGAAGGCGACGCCCTGCTGGCCCGTGCCCGCGAGGAGATCCGCAACGAGAAGAACGCTGCGATCACCGAGATGAAGAACCAGGTGGCCGAATTGAGCATCCTGGTGGCCGAACGGATCCTGAAGGAGAAGCTCGGTGACGCCGCCGCCCAGAAGGCGCTGGTGGACAAGGTGATCAGCGAAGCCGACCTGCGCAAGTCATGAACATCACCCCGGTCGCATACCGTTACGCGCGTTCCCTGATGGAACTCTCCAAGGAGAGGTCCGAAGTGGATGCCGTGAACGATGACATGGGGCTGGTGGCTGAGACCTGCGCTGGGAGCAGGGAGCTGCAGGTGCTCCTCAGCAGCCCGGTGGTGAAGGCCGACAAGAAGGAGAAGGTGCTGGACCGGATCTTCGCTGGTAGGATCGGCACGATCACCAACACCTTCATCGGTATCGTCATCCGAAAGGGTCGCGAAGCGTTGCTGCCCCAGGTGGCCGCCGCGTTCAACGAGCTCTACAAGCAACATAAAAGCATCGTCACCGCCGAGGTGACCAGCGCCGTGCCCCTCACCGACGATGCCCGCAAGCGCGTGGTGGAACTGGCCAACGCCAAGCACCCCGGCAAGTCCATCGAACTGGTGGAGAAGGTGGACCCGTCGCTCATCGGCGGTGTGACGATCCGCATCGGCGATGAACAGTACGATGGCAGCGTGAGCCGCCGCCTGAACGACATGCGCCGTGAATTCTCCAAGAACCCGTACATCCCCGAGATCTAACGCCTTTCCAAGATGGCCCAAGTGCAACCCGCCGAAGTGTCGGCGATCCTGAAACAAGAACTCGCAGGCTTCCGCAGCGAGGCCGAGCTCGAGGAGGTCGGTACAGTGCTTCAAGTGGGTGATGGCATCGCCCGCATCTACGGCCTCAAGGGTGTGCAGAGCGGTGAGCTCATCGAGTTCACCAGCGGCCTGCGCGGCATCGTGCTGAACCTCGAGGAGGATAATGTGGGGGCGGTGTTGCTCGGCCCCAGCGTGGGGATCAAGGAGGGCGATACGGTGAAGCGCACCAAGCGCATCGCCAGCATCATGACCGGCGAAGGGATCGTGGGCCGCGTGGTGAACACGCTCGGCGAACCCATCGACGGCAAGGGACCGATCAGCGGCGAGCTGTTCGAGATGCCCATCGAGCGCAAGGCGCCCGGTGTGATCTACCGCGAACCGGTGAAGGAACCCCTGCAGACGGGGATCAAGGCCGTGGACGCGATGATCCCGATCGGTCGTGGCCAGCGCGAACTGATCATCGGCGACCGGCAGACCGGAAAAAGCACGGTGGCGATCGACACGATCATCAACCAGAAGGAATTCTATGACGCCGGCAAGCCGGTGTTCTGCATCTACGTCGCCGTGGGCCAGAAGGGTTCCACGGTGGCCGGTACGGTGAAGGTGCTCGAGGAGGCCGGTGCCATGGCCTACACCGTGGTGGTGGCCGCCAACGCCAGCGACCCCGCACCGATGCAGTTCTACGCCCCGTTCACCGGTGCCGCCATCGGCGAGTACTTCCGCGATACCGGCCGTCCTGCGTTGATCGTATACGATGACCTCTCCAAGCAGGCCGTGGCCTACCGTGAGGTGTCATTGCTGCTGCGTCGTCCTCCCGGACGTGAGGCCTACCCGGGTGACGTGTTCTACCTGCACAGCCGCCTGCTTGAGCGTGCCGCGAAGGTGACCGCCGACCAGAGCGTGGCCGAGCAGATGAACGACCTGCCCGAAAGCCTCAAGGGCAAGGTGAAGGGCGGTGGGTCCCTGACCGCTCTGCCCATCATCGAGACGCAGGCCGGTGACGTTTCCGCCTACATCCCTACGAACGTGATCTCCATCACCGATGGCCAGATCTTCCTGGAGAGCAACCTGTTCCTGAGCGGTGTGCGCCCCGCCATCAACGTGGGTATCAGCGTGAGCCGCGTGGGTGGTAACGCGCAGATCAAGTCCATGAAGAAAGTGGCCGGTACGCTGAAGCTCGACCAGGCGGCCTACCGCGAATTGGAGGCCTTCAGCAAGTTCGGATCCGACCTCGACGCCGCCACCAAGGCCGTGTTGGACAAGGGTGCGCGCAACGTGGAGATCCTGAAGCAGGGGCAGAACAGCCCGGTGCGTGTGGAAGAGCAGATCGCCATCATCTACTGTGGTACGAAGGGCCTGTTGAGCAAGGTGCCCGTGAAGAACATCAAGCAGTTCGAAGCTGAGTTCATCACCATGCTCCGGAACAAGCACAACGATGTGCTCGAAGCCCTGAAGCGTGGTGAGTACAACGACCAGATCACCGACACCCTGGAGAAGGTGGCCGCCGATCTCGTGAAGAGCCTGGATAACTAAGCCTTTCGAAAGCGCGCGATGCCCAGTCTGAAGGAAGTACGCAACCGGATCGTCTCGGTCAACAGCACCAAGCAGATCACCGCCGCCATGAAGATGGTGAGCGCGGCCAAGTTGCGTCGTGCCCAGGATGCCATCACCCGCATGCGTCCGTACGCGGAGAAGTTGCAGCAGATCCTGAGCAATGTGAGCGCCAGCCTCGACAGCAGTGAGGGCAGGTACAGCCAGCAACGCGAGGTGAAGAAGGTGCTGCTCGTGGCCATCGTGAGCAATCGAGGCCTCGCCGGCGCTTTCAACACGCAGGTCTTCCGCCAGATCCGTCGCACGGCCGCACAGCTGGAGAACGAAGGGAAGACCGTGCACGTCCTGCCGCTCGGGAAGAAGGCGCTGGACACCTACCGCCGTACGAAGTACTTCAGCCCGGAACTGCCCACCGATGGTGCCAGCCTGTACGATGGTCTGAGCTTCGACAAGGTGGCGCCGAAGGCCGAACTACTGATGGAGCTTTTCGCCAACGGGACCTACGACCAGGTGATGTTGGTCTACAACAAGTTCAAGAACGCGGCTGTGCAGGTGCTCTGCGAAGAGCCCTACCTGCCCGTTGCTCCGCCCAAGGCCGACCCGCACGCCAAGGTCGCTGGTTCCAAGGTGGACCACATCATGGAACCGAGCCGCGAGGAGATCGTGGAGAACATCATCCCGAAGAGCCTGAAGATCCAGCTCTACAAGGCGCTACTGGACAGCAATGCAGCCGAGCATGGTGCGCGCATGACCGCCATGCACAAGGCCACGGACAATGCCGACGCGTTGTTGAAGGACCTGAAGCTGTCCTACAACAAGGCGCGCCAGGCGGCGATCACCGGCGAGATCCTCGAGATCGTTGGCGGTGCGGAAGCCCTGAAGGGTTAAGTCATCCCGGGGACCGTGCGGGCTTCACCGCCCCCATCTTTGCCGTCCATGGCCTCCCCGGGAGAACACACGTTCACGCGTTACCAGGTCTTCCTGATAGCCGTGCTGGCCTTCATGCAGTTCACGGTGATCCTGGACTTCATGGTGATGGCGCCGCTCGGGGCCATGCTCATCCCGGAGCTTCGGATAACTCCGGAACAGTTCAGCCATGTGGTGCTGGCCTACGCGGCGGCGGCAGGCATCAGCGGCCTCCTTTCGGCCGGGTTCGCGGACAGGTATGACAGGCGTTCCCTGTTGCTCTTCTTCTACACCGGCTTCCTGCTCGGGACGCTGTTCTGCGGGATCGCCCCGAACTATGAACTGCTCCTGGTAGCCCGTGTGTTCACAGGGGTCTTCGGCGGTGTGATCGGCTCGGTGTCGATGGCGATCATCACCGACGTGTTCCTACCGCATGTGCGGGGGCGGGTGATGGGTTTCGTACAAATGGCATTCGCAGTTAGCCAGGTCGCCGGGATACCCATCGGCCTCTTCCTCGCCCATCGCTTCCACTGGCACGCGCCCTTCCTCATGATCGTCGGACTTGGCCTGCTGGCCGGCTTCGTGATCTTCCGCTTCATGCGGCCTGTCCGTGAACACCTGGCGCTCCAAGGAAAGGTCCGGCCGGTGGAGCACCTGCTGAAGACCTTCACGAACCCGAGGCATACCGTACCCTTCCTCACGATGATGATCCTGGCCACGGGCGGATTCATGATGATGCCCTTCAGCACCACCTTCCTGGTGAACAATGTGGGTGTTACAGAAGATCAGTTGCCATGGATCTTCGTGATCATCGGACTGTGTTCCATGATCACCTTCCCGGTGGTGGGCCGTCTGAGCGACCGCTTCGGGAAGTTCGGGACCTTCACAGTGGGAACCGTGATCGCCATCACCACCACGATCATATACAGCCATCTGGGACCCACCCCACTGTGGAAGGTCATCGTGATCAATGCGATCAGCTTCGTGGGCATCGGCAGCAGGATCGTGTCGTCACAAGCACTGATGACCAGCGTACCTACGATGCGCGACCGTGGCGCCTTCTCGGCCATCACCGCTTCCATCCAACAACTGTCGGGCGCCATCGCGGCGGGGATCGCCGGACTGATCGTGATCCAGGCCAATGACCGTGCACCGCTCGAGCACTACGACACCCTCGGCTTCGTGTGTGCGGGTACGATGCTGGCCTGCGTGGTGCTCATGTACATCGTGGACCACCAGGTGAAGGCGCAGGCCTTGCGTGATGCACAGGGTGAGCAACAGGTACCCGTTGCGGCCTGACGGACCAGGACCGGCCCATTCCGTCCCCCCGCGCTCAAGCGAAGAAGGGCCCGCCGCTCTTCCGAACCGCGGGCCCTTCTTCGCATGATCCGTTAGAACGCGCTACTCGTCGACCGACGGTCCCGACCCGAATGCATGCCATAGTACATCAGTGAGAACTCGAAAGCGCCGTTCTTGCGGGTGTAGTTCTGCAGGCTCGAGATGTTCGCGTCATAACTGAAGCGATACACCACGTTCTTATGCTTCAGGCCGACATGAGCGATCGCGGCATCATTCACCCGGTACGCCCCTCCGGCCAACACGCTGTACACCGAACCCCCCAGACCCACCTCCGCCATCAGACCCACATTGATCTGCTGGTCGGCTCCCTGACGCATGTACAAGCCCGACGGGACCAGGTAAGTGTCGTCCACGATCTCGACGCGTACCCCTCCATTGACCGAATAACGGATGGGCAGGTCGCTGTCCGTCACGCGCAGGATCGACTCGTTCGGCGTGTTGACATGGTACATGGCGAAGTTGGCGAAGGGGTTGACGCGTTTGCGCGCGTCCGTTGCCTTGTATGAGACACCACCGGCGATATCCAGCATAAGGCGTGCACCGCGCTGCACCGTTTCACCCGAGGGCAGGTCGGTGTTGAAGTACCCGTTGTCGTACTGGGCGTCCCATACCAGCTGCTGGTCGTTCATCTTCTTGTAGAGGATGCCCAGGTTGAAGCCGCCGGAGATGATGTGACGCGGATCACGACCGGCGACGTTGTACGCCGCCGAAACACCGGTCTGGAAGGTGTTCATCACGCCCGCCATGTTGTAGTTGTTCAGATAAGCACCGAAGCCATACCGGTCCTGCATGGCCACATCATAACCGAAGCCAGTTGTCGTGAAGCTGTTCGCAAGGCTGTTCCATTGGCTGCGGACGTTACTGGTCATGCGGAAATCCGCATTGCCATACATGCCCGTCAGCGCAGGGTTCAGCAATGCCGGGGCTGCATCGTAGTGCGACAAGTGGCCGTCCTGGGCGTTCATCGAACCCCAGATGCACAGGCTGCAAGCCAGTACGATCGCATTCTTCTTGCTCATCATCGGGAGGCCTTGTTCGTTCATCGGGTCAGTGTCACTTTACCGGCGCGATCATGCGTCTCACCCGTGGTAGTGGTCGCGACCACGGAGTACACATACACACCATTGATCTCGGGGGTGCCCTTATGCGTGCCATCCCAGCCGGCCAGCGGATCACTGGTCTCGAAGACAAGCTCGCCCCAACCGTTGTAGATCCTCAGTTCCATGGTCTCGAAGGGTCCGCCTCGCACATAGAAGACGTCGTTCACTCCGTCGCCGTTCGGGCTGAAGGCATTGGGAAGCTTCGGTGGCAGGATATCCTTCACCTCGACCTCGATCAGTAGGGAATCACGGTCGGTGCATCCGTTCACGTTGGTCACCGTCTGCACGATGATGTACTGACCCGGAGCCTCGTAGGCATGGACGGGTTCAGCGAGAAGGCTTCCGCCGCCATCACCGAAGTCATAGTACCAGTTCGTCGCCGCCACCGAAGTGTCCGTGAAGGCGATCTCCGTTTCCGTCAGCAACTCGCCGCTGATGGCGAAGCCGGCGACAGGAGCATCGAGCACCTCGACCGTGCGGGTGATGCTCGCACTGCAACCGTTCTGGGCGAAAACGGTCAGGGTAACAGTGTACTCACCGGGCTCGGCGAAGCTCGCGCTCGCTTCGGGTCCATTGGCCATGTCACCATTACCAAGGTCCCAGTTCCAACCGATGATGGCCGAGCCCGTGGTGGTGCTCGCATCCATGAACCGCGTAGTGGAGCCGGCGCACGCATTGGTGACCCCGAATGCCGGCTGCAGCGGATTCACGAAGGAGAGCATGAGCGTATCGCTCACCGCTGCACAAACCCCGTTACCCGTGCTCGTCAGGATCATCCGAAGATCACCCAGTTGCTCATCCGTGGCTCCTGGTTGATAGCTGGCGTTCGCCGATACATCGCTTGGGAGGAAGACGCCGGAACCGTTCGTGGACCACTGGACGCCGGTGGCACCCGTGAATGAACCGGAAAGGTCGACAGACGAACTCGCATCGCATGTGCTCAGATCGGCACCCGCGTTCACCGTCGGAACGGCTTGCAGCGATACGATCATGGTATCGGCATCCGCCGGACAGCCCATGTTGCCGGTGGTCGTCAGGATGAAGCGCAGTTGGCTGAAGGCCATGTCCGTGGCGCTCGGCACATACGTTGCACCAAGGGTGCTGGCATCGGGTAGGAAGTTCCCGGTGCCGTTCGTGCTCCACACACCACCGCTCACACCGGTGATGCCACCGCCAAGCGCGATCGGGTCCATATCCGCGCATACCGTCATGTCCGCCCCCGCATTCGCGATGCGCGTCGGTCCGATGTCGATGAAGACGGAGTCCGCCGCGTTGCCGCAGGTGCCCGTGCCCAAGGCCGTGAGCACGAGGTACACGCCACCGGCGATGCTGTCGTTCGCGGCCGGTACGTAGGTCGCGTTGAGCACATCCGCGCTCGGTTGGAAGCTGCCCGCTCCCATGGTGGTCCACTGGACGCTGCCCTGGTTCTGAGCCGTGCCGTTCAGTTGCACATCCTCCAGGCCGTTGCACAGGAGCACGTCGGCGCCAGCGTTCACGGTCGGCGGCACGTGGTAGCTCACCACCAGCGTGTCACGACCTGCGGGGCAGCCCTGGTTGTTGGTGGTGCTCAGGATCAGGTTGATGTTGCCGATGGCGTAGTCAGCAGCACCGGGGATGTAGGTCGCGTTGAGCGCGCTTGCGTTCGGCATAAAGGAACCGGTACCGCTGGTGGTCCAGGTGCCCGTGGTCGTTCCGGCCACCACCCCGTTCAGGGCGACGTTCGGGTCGGTGCTGCAGGCCACCACGTCCGCTCCGGCTTCGGCCGCGAGGCCACCGCCGAAGCTGATCACCAACTCATCGGATACCGCGCTGCACGGTTGCACACCAGTGGTGGTGACCGTAAGCGTCACTGATCCGGACAGACTGTCGGCAGCGCTCGGCGTGTACAATGTGGCCAGCGCGTTCGCGTCGAAGAAGGTCCCCGTGCCCGAGGTCGTCCACATACCACCACCGGCGTTTGCCGCGTTGGCGGTGACCTGCACGGGTGCAGCGGTGCATGCGATGATGTCCGCACCTGCGTTGATCGCAGGGAGTGCGTTCACGGTGATCTCCACCACATCTGTCGCAGGTGTGCACGACCCACTGGTGATCGTGGTCAGCGCGAGTTGGACCTGACCTGCCGCGATGTCCGCAGCGCTCAGTGTGTAGGTCGCGTTCGGGTCCGTGTTGTTGCTGAAGGAACCTGTTCCGTTCGTACTCCACTGGATGCCGGATGCGCCACCGCTGAAGTTGCCGGCCAGTTGGGCGATCGGTGCGTTCGCGCACAGCGCCTGGTCCGGTCCCGCATAGGCGAAGCTGCTACTGCCGAAGGTGAGCACCATCTGGTCGGAGCCGCTAGGACAAGTGCCCGTATTGGTGGCCGTGAAGGTCAGCACGACCGATCCGTTCGCGATATCCGCAGCAGAGAAGTAGTACTGCGCGTTCAGCACATCAGCGCTCGGTTGGAAGGTGCCGGATCCCGTGGCGGTCCAGATGCCAGAGGGCGATCCGTTCTGGATCGTGCCCTGCATGTTGGCATGATCCGAGGCAACGCACACGTTCTGGTCAGGACCTGCGCTCACGATGAGTCCATCCGTGAGGTAGATCGTCATCTGATCGCTCACCGCATTGCAGTTCGCATTGTTCAGCGAGGTGAGCGTGAAGGTGATCGAGCCGTTGGCGACATCCGCCGCGCTGGCCGTGTAGGTGGTGTTCAACGCACCAGCATTCGCGATCGTACCGCTACCGGTGGTCGACCACTGGCCCGCGTTCGTGATGCCGCTGATGGTCCCGCTCAGATCGAACTGGGTCACCTGATCACAATACGTCTGGTCCGGTCCGGCGTTCACGTAGGGTGCCGGGGTCAGGGTCAGTTGCATCGCATCAACGGCGTTATTGCATGAGCCCGGAGCGCTCAATGTCAAGGTGAGGTTGCCGATGGCCGTGTCGACCGCGCTGGGGATGTATGTCGGCGTGAGCACGTTCGCATTCGGGAAGAAGGAGCCGGTACCCGTGGTGCTCCATTGCACCTGTGTCGCATCACCGCTCAAAATTCCATTCAACTGCGTGGCTGCGTTGTTCGCGCAAGAGGTCACATCCGTACCCGCGTTCACCGTTCCTTCCGGCTGGATGGCGATGAAGAGCGTGTCGGCATCGGGCTGGCACACACCGGTGTTCGTAGCCGTGAGGATCAGGTAGGCGCCACCTGCGAGCTGATCGCTCGCGCTGGCCTGATACACGTTGCTGAGCGCATCGTTCGCATTGGCGAAGCCGCCGCTGCCCAATGTGCTCCACGTGCCATTGCTGCTTGCACCGCTCACGGAACCGTTGATCACCACGTCCAGGTCGCCCCAACAGGTCACCTGATCGGCTCCAGCGCTCACCACCGATTCCGGCGTGATGGTCAGCAGCATCTGGTCCATGGCGTTGTCGCAGCTATTCACGCTCCAAGTGAAGGTGAGCGTGCCTAGTGAGGCATCGCTCGGAGCGAGTTGGTACGTCGCGTTCGCATCCCCAGCGCTCGGCACGAAGCTGCCCGCGCCCGTGGTGGTCCACTGGCCTTGCGTCGCATTGCCGGTGATGGTGCCGTTCAATTGGATCGAGGTGGTGCTCGCGCAGATCGCCTGGTCCGCACCCGCGTTCGCGATCGCGTTGGGCAGGATGGTGATGGTCATCATGTCGCTGACGGCGGTGCAGAGACCGTTGTTGGTGCTGGTCAGCGTGAAGTCCACCGTTCCATTCAGCGAGTCAAGGCTGCTGGCGATGTAGGTCGCATTGAGGGCCGTCGGGCTCGGGCTGAAGAGGCCCGTGCCGCTCGTGCTCCATTCACCGGTCGTCGCACCGCCTTGCACCGCGCCGTTCAAAGGCACTTGCAACTGGTTCGAGCAGGTGGTCATGTCCGCACCAGCCTCCACCACCGGCGAGGGCGTCACGGTGATCGTCATCTGATCGCTCACCGCCGTGCAATTGCCGTTGCCCGTGGTCGTGAGCGTGAGTTGCACGCTGCCCGATCCGAGTTCGAAGGACGACGGCACGTACTGCGCATTGAGCGTTTGCGCGTCCGGCGTGAAGGTGCCAAGACCGCCGCTCCATTGCGCACCCGTGGCCACGGTGACAGCGCCGTTCAGCGTTACCACCGCGTTGTTCATACACATGTTCTGGTCCACGCCCGCATTCAGAGTCGGGGCCGGGGTGAAGGTCACGACCACCGTATCGCGCACCGCGATGCAGTTGCCATTGCCCGTGCTGGTGAGGTAGAGCGAGAGCGTTCCCGCCGCAAGTTCACCAGCGGTCGGCGTGTACACAGGGCTGAGCACGTTGGCACTCGGCGCGAAGGTTCCGCTGCCGCCCGTCCAGGTGCCACCGCTTGCATTGGTGACGTTGCCCGTGAGTTGCACCGCGCTGTTGTTCGCGCAGATGGACAGGTCCATCCCCGCATCCACGATGGGCGCACCGGTGAAGACGATCGTCATCTGATCGGTGACGGCGTTGCAGAAGGTCGTTCCGGTCGAGCTCAAGGTGAGCGTCACGCTGCCTGCCGCGATCTCGGCCGCGGTGGGCGCATATTGTGTGGCCAGCATGGTGTTGCTCGGGAAGAAGGTCCCGGCACCACCGCTCCACGCACCGCCCGGCGCGTTGCCGACGAAGCCGTTCAGCTGAACGTTCGCGTTGTTCGCGCAGATCTGCTGGTCCGGACCGGCGTTCACCACGGGCACGGGGTCCACCAGCACGATCAAGCTGTCGCGCACGATGGCGCAGTTGCCATTGCCCGTACTGCTCAGTACAAGCGTGAATTGGCCCGAGGCGATCTCCGCCGCGGTGGGGAAATAGGTCGCGTTCAGCGCAGCATTACCTGGTGTGTAGGAACCGTTGCCGCCGGTCCAGATGCCGCCAGTGGCTACAGTGACCGATCCATTCAGGTTCACCTGCGCCGCGTTCGCGCACACATGCGCGTCCGGTCCCGCGTTCACGGTGGGCGCCGGTGTGAAGGTCAGCTGCACGGAATCCTGCGTGGCCATGCAACCACCGTTGCCGGTGCTGGTGAGATAGAGCCACACCTGGCCGCTCGCGATCTCAGCCGCGCTGGGCGTGTAGGCCGCGTTCAGGGTGTTGCTGTTCGGGCTGAAGGCCCCGGAGACACCGCTCCACACACCGCCCGTGGCGTTGGCCACCGAGCCGTTGAGCTGAGCCACCGCGTTGTTGGCACATAAGGTTTGCGAAGCGCCTGCCTCCACGATCGGTGCAGCCGTGATGGTCAGCACCACTTGGGAGGATACCGCGTTGCACAGACCGTTGCCAGTGCTGGTCAAGGTGATCGTGGCCGTGCCGGCTGCGATCTCGGCGTTGCTCGGCGTGTAGGTCGCGCTCAGGTTCGTGGCGCTCGGGCTGAAGGTGCCCACACCGCTCCAGCTGCCGCCCGTGGCGTTCTGCACGGAACCGGCCAGTTGTGCAGCAGGGTTGTTCGCGCAGGAGGTCAGTGGCGTGCCTGCGTTCACAATCGGCGACGGGTTGATGGTGATCACCACCTGGTCGCTTACCGGGCTGCAGGTACCATTGCCAACGGTCGTGAGCGTGAGCGTGACGGTGCCTGCGGCGACCTCTGCTGCACTCGGCGTGTAGGTCGCGTTGAGCGTGCCGTTGTTCGGCGAATACGAACCGTTCCCACCGCTCCAAAGCGCACCGGTAGCCACCGTGATCGCACCGTTCAGTTGCACCGAAGCATTGTTCGCGCAGGTGAAGAGGTCCACACCCGCGTTCGCAGTGGGCGCAGGCGTGAAGGTGTAGGTCACCTCATCGCTCACCGCCGTGCATCCGTTGTTGCCCGTGGTGGTGAGGGTCAGCGTCACGCTTCCTGCGGCCAATTCACCAGCCGAAGGCGTGTACACTGCGTTCAGCGCATTGGCGTTCGGCGTGAAGGTCCCGCCCGCACCGGACCAAGTACCGCCGTTCGCGACGGTGACGCTGCCGTTCAGCTGGATGCTCGCGTTGTTCGCGCAGCGCACACCATCCGCCCCCGCGTTCGCGGTCGGCGAAGCGGTGAAGGTGATCAGCACCTGATCCGATACCGGCACGCAGTTGCCATTGCCGATCGTCGTCAGGGTCAGTGTCAAGCTGCCTGCGGCGACTTCCGCTGCGGTCGGTGTGTAGATCGCGTTCAGCGAAGCGATGCTCGGCGCAAAGGTTCCCGCGCCACCGCTCCACTGGCCACCGCCCGCGCCGCTGACGGAACCGCCGAGCTGCACGTTGGGGTTGTTCGAGCATACCGCGATATCGTTGCCTGCATTGGCCACCGGCGATGCGATGATGGTGATCACCATCTGGTCGCTCACCGCGTTGCACAGACCATTACCCGTGCTGGTCAGGGTGAGGGTCACGGTGCCCAGGGCCACTTCGGCCGGGCTGGGCAGGTAGGTCGCGTTCAGCGTGTTCGCGTTCGGGCTGAAGCTGCCACTGCCACCGCTCCACACACCGCCGCCTGCGATGGTCACGGAGCCGTTGAGGATCACGGTCGGGTCGTTCGCGCATACCGTGCGATCGGTACCGGCGTTCATCACGGGGCTCTGCGAGAAGAAGATCGTCATCTGGTCACTCACCGTCTGGCAGCTGCCGTTGCCGGTGCTCGTCAGCGTGAGCGTCACGGAACCGTTCGCCAGTTCCGAGGTGCTCGGCGTATAGGTCGCGTTCAACGCGTTGATGCTGGGCGAGAAGGTGCCCGTGCCACCGCTCCAGATGCCGCCGCCCGCATTGCTCACACTACCAGCCATCTGCACGGTCGCGTTGTTGGAGCACACCGTCTGGTCGACACCGGCGTTCACCACCGGCGAAGGCGCAATGGTGATCGTCATCTGATCGCTCACCGCGTTGCACAGACCGTTGCCCGCACTGGTCAACGTGAGCGTCACTGTACCCGCCGCCACTTCACCGAGCGTCGGTGTGTAGGTCGCGTTCAGGTTGGTGTTGCTCGGGTTGAAGGTGCCCGAACCGCCGCTCCAGACACCGCCTGTGGCGTTGTTCACCACACCGGCCAACTGCGCGGTGGATTGGTTCGCGCAGGTGGTGAGGTTCACACCCGCGTTCGCTATCGGCGCAGGCGTGATGGTGATGGTGATCTGATCGCTCTCCGGATTGCTGTTGCCGTTGCCCACGGTGGTGAGTGTGAGCGTCACCGTACCAGCCGCGATCTCCGCAGCGCTCGGCGTGTAGATGGCGTTCAGCGCACCGCTGTTCGGACTGTAAGTACCCGTTCCGCCGCTCCAGATGCCGCCGGTGGCGATGGTCACAGCGCCGTTCAG
>JAKQEI010000279.1 GCA_029573495.1 Bacteroidota bacterium
CGCGCTGCGCTTGATGGGTGACGTGCAGCAGTACTTCATCGACCAGAAGGTCCGCAACTTCTACAGCGTCAGCATCAGCGGCTACCACATCGCGGAGGCCGGCGCCAACCCCATCAGCCAGCTCGCCTTCACCCTGGCCAACGGCTTCACCTACGTGGAGTACTACCTCAGCCGGGGCATGGACATCAACGCGTTCGCGCCCAACCTGAGCTTCTTCTTCAGCAACGGCATGGACCCAGAGTACGCCGTGATGGGCCGCGTGGCGCGCCGCCGGGGTGCCTCGGAGTTCGCCGGGCAGATGCCATGAGTGACGATCGTTCGGCCAGACAAGGCGCGACGAAGGGAGGCTACCCATAGGTAGCTGACCGAGGAAGCAACGAAGTATGGGCGGGCGAGCGGCGCTCACCCGAAGGGATGCGGCTCCGCCGCAGTGGCGCTGCTCGGTGGACTTCGTGGCACCCACAGGGCCAAGGCGCTCAAGCATCGCTATGGTGCCGACGAGCGCAGCCAGATGCCATGGTGCCTCTGTGGGCCTCGAACGGCAAGCACGAGCGATGATCCTTGTGCCAGACAAGGCGCGACGAGGGAGGCTACCGTAACCGGTAGCTGACCGAGGATGCAACGCCGTATGGCGCAAGGAGCGCGCTCGCCCGAAGGGCCGCCGAAGGCGGTGATGCCGGAGCGAGGCCCGCAGTGGCACCCACGGTACCACATCCAGACCAGCGGTCGCAGCCTCCACGCGCAGGAGATCGACTTCAACGACATCCGCACCACGTTGCAGGCGCTGTATGCCATTTACGACAACTGCAACAGCCTGCACACCAACGCCTACGACGAGGCCATCACCACGCCCACCGAGGAAAGCGTGCGCCGCGCCATGGCCATCCAGCTCATCATCAACAAGGAGCTCGGCCTGGCCAAGAATGAGAACCCGCTCCAAGGCTCCTTCATCATCGAAGAGCTCACCGACCTGGTGGAGGAGGCGGTATTGGCGGAGTTCGATCGCATCACCGAGCGCGGCGGCGTGCTGGGCGCCATGGAGACCATGTACCAACGCAGCCGCATCCAGGAAGAGAGCTTGTACTATGAGACCCTCAAGCACACAGGAGAGTATCCCATCATCGGGGTGAACACCTTCCTATCGAGCAAGGGATCACCGACGATCCTTCCGAAGGAGGTCATCCGGGCAACGGAAGAGGAAAAGGAAGCACAGATCGCAACTGTCGAGAACCTGAAAGCAGCCTACTCAGAGGAAAGCAAGAAGGCGTTGCACGATCTTCAACAGGCAGCCATCAAGAACGAGAACATGTTCGCAGTCCTCATGGAAGCGACCAAGTATTGTTCGCTAGGGCAGTTGACACAAGCCATGTTCGAGGTGGGCGGGCAGTACAGAAGGAACATGTAAGCCCTCACACCGCCCTATCTTTGCTGCATGACCAACCGCATCAACAAGGGCAAACGCGGCATCGAGGTGGAGCTCGATGTGATGTTGGTGAAAGAAGGCGACTTCTGGGTGGCCCTGGCGCCTGCGCTGCGTGTCACCGGTTATGGAAAGACCCCGGCCGAGGCCAAGAAGTCCTTCGCGGTGGAAGCGGACATTTTCTTCGAGGAAACGGCCAAGCGTGGCACCTTGGAGAAGCTGCTGATCGAGTACGGCTGGGTACTGAGCAAGGACAACTTCCAGCCGCCCACCGGAGTGGATCAGGCCAGCGTGATTAACCTGCTGCACGCGCAAGCAGGCAAGCCCACCTTCTTCACCCGCAAGGTGGCGATACCAGCTTAAGCCATGCGCCCGAAGCCGATACCGCTCCGGGACTTCCTCAAGTACCTGCACAAGAAAGGGCTGGTGGGCTATGGCCGCAAGTCGGGCAGCCACGAGCGCTTCGACTACCCCGAACCCGACCGTAAACTCTTGCGACCGGTAACGGTGGACCACCACTACAGCGAGGTGCCAAGCCTGCACATACAGACCAACCTGTTGACCCTCGGCATCACCTACGAGCAGTTCCTGAAGGAGTTGGTGGAGTTCCGTATCGTGAAACAAAAGGGTGGCAAGGGGAAGAAGTGAGCGGCCAGGACCTTGGACTGATGGAGGTGATAGTATTGCAGCCTCGGCAGCTGACAGCGGCGAGTCCTAAGCGCGAGCCGAAGGACGAAGTCGGTGGGCAGTACCGCCGCAATATGTGAACAGGCTCGCACCTGGCTTATCTTCGTGTCATGGCAACGGCGCACAACTACATCCAACTTTCGTCCCTTCCGGAGGATGTTCGCCAGCAGGTGCTCGACTTCATTGAGTTCTTGATGCGGCAGAAACAGGGTAAGGATCCCGCGAACAAAGAAGGGCGCAAGACTCCTGTGCTTGGCCTCGCCAAGGGCAAGGTGGTGATCCCGGACGATTTCGACGCGCCGCTCGACGACTTCAAGGACTACATGTGATGCGGGTGTTATTGGACACCCATATCCTGCTGTGGGGCCAGGCGGGCGACCCGGCACTGCCCAAGGAAGCGGAAATGGCGATACGGTCCGAAGGGAACGAGGCCTGGGTAAGCATGGTCTCCTTTGGGAGATCGGCCTCAAGCACAGCATCGGCAAGCTGCCTCTACTAATGCCGCTCGATGAGTTCTTTCAGACCATCCTCGATGCGCACTTCATGGTGCTACCGTTGGACCCCGCGCACATCGTAGCCGCATCCACCCTGCCATTGCACCACCGAGACCCGTTCGACCGAATGCTGATCGGTCAGGCCAAGCATGAAGGCATGCAGCTGATCACCGTGGACGCGCAGTTCAAGGCCTACGACATACCCTTGATCGGCTTGTGATGTCCAACATGCTGAGTTAGCGTAGCGGGGCGCCGCAGAGCGCGAAGCGATCGAGGGGCGAAGTCCCGCCGTAGCGACCGTGGCCGAGGTACGAGGCCTACGGACGCTAGAGCGGGATCCGAGGCGTTGATGGAAGCGTGCAAGTACTGCTCACTCGGTCAACTGACGCAAGCCATGTTCGAGGTGGGGGGGGCAGTACCGGCGCAACATGTAGCCCACAAGCTCCCTTATCTTTGGGTCATGGCATTCGACCGCAGCGGCTTCCGGATCGACCTCACCCCCGACCAGGTGGTGGAGCTGGCCAAGCAATTGCCAGGCAAGCAGAAGCTGGAGCTGGCCAAGGCGCTGGAGCGTGAAGGGCTCCTTACTCGGCTGGAACAGATCATGGCGGCGCTGAAGGATGTCGATATCGACGAGGAGACCATCCGCAAGGAGGTGGAGAT
This sequence comes from Bacteroidota bacterium, assembly GCA_029573495.1. Taxonomy (GTDB): domain Bacteria; phylum Bacteroidota; class Bacteroidia; order Flavobacteriales_F; family PHOS-HE28; genus PHOS-HE28. The sequence continues at coordinate 3,265 of JAKQEI010000279.1, forward strand.
CGTAAGGGCCAAGCGTTATGCGGCGTGGAAAAAGAAAGCCGCCAAGAGCCGTCGTTGACGTCAACGTGCTGATCAGCCTGCTGATCGGCAAACGTCTACGGGGCTTTCTGCATGCGCTCAGCGAACAGGAAGTCGTCCTGCTGGTGAGCGGGCCCTTGCTGGCGGAGTTCATGGACGTGGCCAGCCGGCCGAAGCTCAGGAAGTACTTCCCTGTGGCGCTCGCCCATGAACTGGAGCTGATCCTCACCGGCCTGGGCGAACGAGTGGACGTGGAGCCAGGATCGCCCCAAGCCATATCCCGTGACCCCAAGGACGACTACCTCCTGCTGATGGCGCGGAAGGGCAAGGCCGATGTGCTCATCACAGGCGATGATGACCTGCTCAAGCTGGAGCGCTTCGGAAAGACGCGCATCCTTTCCCCGCGTGCGTTCACCGTTGAGTTCCTGAAATGACCATCCCCGAGGACATCCGCATCAAGAAAGCCACCTACGTGGGTGACCAGAAGCCATCTCAAATGGTTTTTGGTAACGAGCCGGAGGAGTTTTGCGGCCAGCCAAGGCGCGAACCCCGCGCATAGCTGGACGCTCTGTAAGGGTTGAGCAACGATGGATGGCCGCAAAAGACCCCGGCGCAGTCCAAAGGATCATTTTGAGATGGCTTCTTTACCATCCGCTTCACCTTCACCGATGGGCACGTGAGCGAGATCGACCTCCATCCCTTCCTGAGCGCAGCGGGCCAGAACCCCATGGACAGCCAGTACCTGGATGTGCTGCGCTTCCGGCAGTTCAAACGACCGCATCGTGGATGTGTACTGGGACGACCGGGAGATGTGCTTCCGCTTTGAGACGCTCTACACGGGGAAGCTCACCAAGATGCCCAAGCCCTTGGCACGCATAGGGCGCCGGAAGACAGCTGCACGAACGGTAACTTCCAAGGCATGAAGCACAATGTTGCCGAGGTGCTGATGGAGGCGACGAAGTATTGCAGCCTTGGACAGCTGACGGCTGCGATGTTCGAGGTGGGGGGGCAGTACCGGAGGAACATGTAGGTTCTGAGGGCGTACCGGCGCTCAAATGCAGCGCCGTCGGGCCATCCGCTTTAGCCGGACTTGTCGCGGCCAGCGGTTGCGGCGCTGCGGTGGCTTCTCCCGGGCTTGAACCGGGATGGTCGCCTCCTCGCTGCACGCGTCCGTAACGTCGCTCCGGCGCCGGGCTCCCGCTGCTGGCCCTTACACGAGCTACCCCTCTTCTGCTAGCTTAACCCAGTGCTGGAATGCACCCAGATGGATGGTCCTCGTGCCACCTTGAAAGCGCCTGCCTTCCTTCAGTGCATCTACCCACCCCTTGAACCGTTCGGCTTCATCGTTGGGCCAGTGAAGCTCTCGGACCATGTAGGACTTGAGTCTGACCGAATCAAGATCGGGGATGTTCTTCACCAACTCCCGGATAACACCCTTAGCATCTTCCTCATCATTCGGGTGGCTTAATGGCCCCGACATGTTGATCATCTCTGTCAAGCGCCTCACAGCGACTTGCTCGACGGCCGAAGGCAGCTCAGAACTGCTGGGCCTTTCCTTCGTCCGGAGTTCGATTGGTCCCCATTGATCGACCCACCCGTTCATACCCTCGCGACGCCACGGGATCGCAATAATCGAGTGCACGCCCCACATATCGTCGACGGCGAAGAGCTGCTCATCATTGAGTCCCATTCCAATGACGAGATCGGCCTTGCGGTGAAAGCCCTTGGCGTAGCTGGCCATGCTCGAGAGGACGATGGGTACCCGGATCTCACGAACTCGATATGTCTTCCGGAACTTGTCCGCGATACCTGGCCCGAAGGCACGATCCAGCATGTCGGTGTTGTTGAACGTGTGCGCCAAAAAGACGATCCGCTCGATGGTCGTGTCCTTTTCAGCCGCGTCAGCTGCGAAGCGCAGGGCATCTCGATACGCTTCATTGTCGAGTGCCCCACAGTCGATGTAGTAGCGATGTATCATTGTTCTGTGGCAGGTTGATTCACTTGGTCTTTACCACTTTGGGGAGAACATTGGTGAGCTTGTCCAGCACCGGAGGCCGCTCATCATGGCCCGCACCATCCAGGGTGGTACTCGGGTTGTAGCTGCTGGACGCGATGACGCTGCTCAGCAACTGCTCGCGCATGAGCTTGCTGCCTTCGGTCTCCGGGAGCTTCTCAACCTCACGGCTGTGTCCCACGTAGTTGTTAGCCACTGTCTCCTTGTGCGCGTACTCCTGCTGAAGACGAGTGAACTGGTTCAGCTTCCGAAGTGCGATGATCACCAGCCAAATACCTGGCCCGTAGATGTGCACATGAGAGATGAGGTGAAGTAGGGCACCTGACCACTCGGTTGTGGGTTCGGCGGTGACCATCCCGTAGATCACCAATGTCAGGAGAACGCCGACAGCCACGCCCGCAGATATCAGGATGGGCAGCCGGTATGCACGCTTCTGTTCTTTGGAGGCATAGGCTAAACCAGCTGAAGTGGCACCTGGCAGAAGCCCCTCGATTCTGTTCGTCAATGCCTCGAACGAGTCCTGCTGCTTCTGCAGTTCGGCCTCATACTGCTGGCGCACTTCCTCGAACTCCCCACGAGCCCCCTTCAAGTTCTGCTCTTCGTTTCCCATTATGAGGCCGTGGAACTCAGCGAGATCTTTTCGCTGGGCGGAAAACGAGTCCGCAGCCTCCTTCATCTGCTTCTTCGCCTCTTCCATTTCGGCGAGCAAACCTTCCTCCTCGGCGGTTCCATTCACTTGCTCCACGAAGGATGCGGCCTTGCTCTCGAGCTCCTTTAGCCTCTCCTCCAGGGCTTGGCTCTTCGAGGCAGTCTTCTCGACCTGGCCTGTGACCGTCTTCACCTGTTCTAGCGCTTCCCGCAAAGACGTCATCAGGCTCTCCATCTCCATGCGGCCCTCACTGAAGGACTGGAGTTCGGCTACCGTCTTTTCGGCAAGGGAGCCCAAGCGATCCCTACGCTCCAACAGGTCCCTGCGAAGCGCCTGAAGGTCTGTGGGCACTGCATCCTGGTTGCTGCCATCCGCAGGTGCCGCTGAGGAGGCCGATGTGCCTTCAGTAATGGTCTCTGGATTAGTGTCTGCCATGGTCGTTAAGCTGAGGTGGAACTGGAACCGCCACTGTTCGAGTCAAACAGCGCGGCGATGATGAACACGAGCGCAACAAGAGCGGCCACCGCCACCCAAGGGTTGATACCAGAACGCCCCGGCGAACGCTGGTAGGTGTGTGCCCATCCGCGAGCCTGCCGTTCTGCCTCGGCCTTCTTCGCGGCCTCAGCCTGTTCCCTGTTCTTGCGATTCCGGTCTTCAGCTGCGCGCTTGATCGGGTCGACCAGGCAGTCGTACGCCGCCTTGATCTTCTTGAACATCTCCGCCGCATTGAGGCTGCCACCGTTCGAGTCGGGGTGCCACTTCTTGGCCAACCGGCGGTAGGCCTTCTTGATGTCGTCTAGGGTAGCGGTAGGGGGAACTTCGAGGAGTACATATGGATCCATGCGGACTGCATTGTATTGGTTTGCGGCAGGGATCCTGTGGTGGAGCGATGCACTGAATTTGGCCTATCAACGCTCGTGCCGATCGATGGCGGTCTACCATGACTGTCACCGTGTTGATCGCACGATCGATCGTTGATAAAGCCTGGAGATCAGCAGGTAGTGTAGGCAACCAGTCGCCGAAAGCCGCCGTGGAAGCGGGAATGCGATTGACGACAAAAACGTCAGAGTTCCTTTATTGTGCTAGTGCGGTCCTTCTCGTTACTGATTTCGGTAGCATCCCAGGCCCTTACGGAACTGTCAGATCGGCGGTCGTCATGTCTCTAAGTGGCTCATTAAGCACCTCACAACGCCATGATCACCTTCACGACCGCCTTCACTTTCGCAAATACCCAACTGCCCGTAGCGTGTGGCGCTTCTGGGCGTAGCCTGTGGCTACGCCCCACAAGCTCTAGAGTATGGTAGCCTGTGGCTACTCGCTATGCTTGGACCACCGCAGGCGCTTCCGGTTCTGTCCCGGCCTACGGGCCGGGCTCGGGGACCCTGCATCTTCCGCCCGCGCCACACCCCATACCAAGGAACCCTGGCCCCGTTATGCGTTCAAAGCCGCGAGCCATGATCGTTCAATCACATAGCCCGGAGCAGGATTAGACCTCCGCCGGATCTCCCATCCTCCGGGACCCTCCGCCCTCATCGGACATCCGAAAAGGCCCACTGGATGCAACGATCGAATAAGCAAGAGTTCATCGGCCCGGGTTCACCACTGTCGGTCACGGTCACGTGGTAGTTGATCACGCCATCTTGCCAGATACCGGCAGGCAGGTGGTAGTATGCCTCGTTGTATGTGTTGATGTGCTCAATGAGCGCGGGTTGGATCCGGATGGTGTAGTCCCATTCGCCACTGATGAAACCCTCATGCATGGTTCCTGAGGCTTTCAGTTCACCGTCTTCGTACCAGGTCTTGTGGGGTCCTTCGTACTCGCCGTTGGCCATCCCGTATTCCAACCAGAGCTGTCCGCTGGAATAGTACACCTGCTGGAGGCCGTGGAGCTTTCCCTGATGGTAGTTGCGGTGAGAGCGGATACTCCGGTTCGGGAACCAGCTGTTCCACTTGCCCTCACGGAGGCCATTGGAGAAGAGCCCTTCTTCGCGCAAGCTGCCATCGGGAAAGAATGCGCGGTACGGTCCATCGGGTCGCCCTTCCAAGAGGTGTAAGCTGCTGATCAAGCGGTCACCCTTCTTGATGGTCACTTCGGCAAGGTTGCCGGCATTGTCAAAGTTCAGGCTGGCTTTTACAGGGCCGTAAGGGTGGAGGTCCAGGCTTGCGCTTCGCTTGCCTGAACGGATCACGGCATCGCGTTCGATCATGCGTTCCAGCAGGAATAGCTCAGTGAGCGCGTCCAGTTCCGCTTGTTGTTCAAGGGATGGCTGTATGGGTTTGCAGGCATGAGTAGATGCGACCTGTGAACAATCCACCCAACTGGCCTTGAAGCGGAATTCCTTGAAGTAGGCATCCATGGTGATGAGGTTCTTGTTGGACCTCACCTTGTACTTGCGCAGGGCATAGCTCAGTTCGGGGTAGTAGTAATGCGCGTATCCAACACCAGGACGTTCCACGCTGAGCCCAACGATATGCGGCACAGCGCGCAGGGTGACGGTGTCGATGTGAAAGTCGACCTTCAGAACGATCGGTGCTGCCACAATAGGTTCCTTCCCGTTCACGGCGTCAGAGCCCACATAGTCCAGGTCATTCCAGACCGTTACCTCGCCCGAAGCAACTGCGCTATTCACGATGTCGATGAACGGCATGATGCTGTCCATCGGTACGCTCATGGAAAGTGCAGGATTGTCCTTGGGTTCCACGCGGAGGTATACCCGCTTCTCCCAATAGTAGGGTTCGTCAAGGGCGTAGGTGCGAATGCGTTCGGCATCACGAAGTGCCTTGCCATCAACTCCGTGACAGTCGAGAAAGGAAGCACCTGCATTCAGGAACCAGCGCTCACTGATGAACAGGTCATCCAGTGCGATCTGGGCATGAGATGAAAGCAGAAAGCTGCAGAATAGGAAAGAGATGAATGGTCTCATGCGAGGTGAAAGGTAGCTGCGCTCGAGCTGGGTTAAAGCCTGCACAGGGCCTCCCGTCCTAGGAAATCCTGCCTTCCTATCATCCCAACCCCACAGCCCATCACCACCAGAACCCCTCCGCTTCGCGGCCAAAAACCCATCCAACTCGCCAAACCCCTGGCCCCAAGCCCTTGCCTTCGGCAACCCCAAGCCCATCACTTCCAGGCCTATTAACCTCAGGCCCAAGAAACCCAGCCACTGGCCTTTCCGGCTGTCGCCGGCCTCTGACCGCATGGCCATCAGCCTCGGTCCGATGCTGCCATCCGGAACTTGCGCAGGTCCTCGCCAGCCTTCCACCTATTCTGCCTGTATGCCGACCAAGCTGCACGAATTCCTCTTCCGTTCCTGGTATCACCATTTGGGAGTTGTGCTCGGTCCTATGGAACCCGCCGCCGGTTCCACCGAAATTTCCCAGGACCATTTGGGAGTTGTGATCGGTCTTGTGGAACCCGCCGCCGGTTCCATCAACATTTGCCAGGACCATTTGGGAGTTGTGCTCTGTCCTATGGAACCCGAGGCTGGATCCATGGACATTTCCCCGAACCATTTGGGAGTTGTGTTCAGTCCGATGGAACGGACGGCTGGTTCCATGGACATTCCCGAATACCATTTGGGAGTTGTGGTCGGTCTGGTCACACCGGCGGCTGCTTCGGTGAGCCAGGCCCGGCACCTTTTGGGAGTTGCGTTGGGTGGTGCGGCTATCCTGTGCATTGTGCTTGACCGGCCAGTACTTGGAACCCGTGGGTACACGGTGAGGGCGTGATGTCCGATAGGGCCAACGGCACCGTGAAACCTGTTCCAAAGCCCCTGCGTTTCAGCGGCAACACGTACCGGCATGGTCACCCATACCATCTGCAAGCGCACCAAGCACCTTACCATGGCGGAGATGCCCTTGAAGGCGCGCGTGATCCTGCGGGCCATGACGCACAATCCGCATTTCCCGGATGCGGGGCCGCTGCTGGCACTGCTGGAGGAGCGCCGTGCGGCCATGGAGGCCGCGAACGTGGCCTGCCTGAACGGTGGGGCGCTGAACACGGCTATCCGCAAGCGCTGCCGCCAGGAATTGGAGCAGGTGCTGGACCAGCTGGTGGGCTACGTGAAGATGAAGAGCGGTGGTGATGTGGCCATCGCCCTGTCCAGTGGGTTCCAGTTGCGCAAACCGCCGGTGAAGCTGCCGCCCTTGGAGAAGCCACAGAACCTGCGCTGGGTGCGTAGCATGACCAGCGGCCGCGTGGAGCTGCGCTGGGATCCGATGCGCGGAGCGCGCAACTACATGGTGTACATGAACCCCGATGGAGAAGGGAACCCCGATGCCTGGCGCATGGCGGGCATGTCCAGTCGTGCCAAGTTGGTGCTGCACCGAATGGAACCCGGCCAGTGGTGTTGGTTCAAGCTGGTGGGCGTGAGCGCCTCCGGCATCAGCTCCTTCAGCCAGGTGGTGCGCGCGCTGCCCTGTTGAGCGACCGCACAATGGCCGTTGGTCGCGTGGTTCCCAATACCCCATCACGTGCTGATCGGTCGGCATCCGTTTAGCATCCGGCACATTTGCGCTGACCACGATACAAGGTTCGCCGGTCTTGGTGGGCGGCATTTGGGTAGCCGGCGCGCCGCGCAGCCAGGAGGATAGCGCCGACTGGTAGACCTACAACCCATGGATCCTGTAAAGGGGCGCCTCACCGCACCAACACCACATGCCCGCGCGGATCACTCCGCTCACCGGTGTCCGGATCCCAGGTGTGACCGGTCCAGGCATAGACACCGGACGGAAGTGGTGTGCCGTTCGTCGTTCCGTCCCAGCTCGCCTCGGGCGATGCGCCATGGAAGAGCGATCGGCCCCAACGATCGTAGACGGTGAACTCGAGCGCGCTGTTCGTATCCGCCTTCCACACGGGCCGCCACGCATCGTTGATGCCATCGCCGTTCGGAGTGAAGGCGTTGGGTGCGTACAAGGGGGTGCTGCATCGATCATTGATGATCACGCTGGCCGTGGCCGGGCAATGGTCCGGTGCGGTCACGCTCACGCTGTAGGTGCCGGCTGCGTTCACGCTGATGCTTGGAGATGTCGCGCCCGTGCTCCAGGTCACATCAGCTCCCGCCGGCAAGCTGTCTACGCTGATCACCAGTTCCCTGGTCGCGCAGAAGTCGACCGCCGTGTCACCCGGGAGCGCCAGCATGATGGGTGCGTGGTGCAGTACCGTGACGCTGTCCGATACGACGCAGCCCATCGCATCCACCCACACCCGGTAGATGCCGCTGCTGTCCACGTCGATGGTCGTTCCGGTCTCACCGGTGGACCAGGAATAGATGGCGTTCGGGTCGGGGTTCTGAACGGTCAACTGTGCGGTGGAGCACGTGACGATATCCGCGCCGAGCTCGGGGGCTTCGATGGCGTGCACGCTCACATCGTCCACGTAGTAGTAGCTGAAGTAGGTGAGCGGGAAGTTGGTGGCCACCTCCTGGTACACGGTGGTGGCGGCGGTCCGGAAGTTGCCGATGGTGATGTACGCGTAGGCCGAGTCGGCCACGAAGCAGCCGTGGATGCGCATCCACCCGGTCTTGTCGTCGAGCAGGCTGAGGTCGGCGTGGCTGATCTGTGGCGTGCCGGTGATCGCAAGTTCATCGCTCCGTTGCGGAATGCTGGTGCTGAGGAGCGCACCGATATCGTTCACGGCGTACTTGGACACATCACCCAGGCTCACGAAGAACTCCACCGCGTAGGTCTGTCCGGGAACGAGCGGTGAGCTCAGGGCGTGGGTCACATACTCCCGGTCATCCTCACCGGGTACATCCGCTGCAGTGAACCCGTAGAAGCAGTAGAAGCCGGCGTAGCCATTGCCGCTGCGCGCCGCCTGGTCCCCGAACTGGTTGCCCGGCACGCTCAGGCTGTAGGGTTGGCCGAGGCAGGCGTTGAGGTAGTCACTGGTGCCTTCGGTGGGACGTGACCAGCCGGTGGCCCGGTCGATCTGGCTGACGTAATCGGGGCACTGGGTGTACTGTTCGAAGTCGCCGTTCGGCACCAGGTTCTGCGCAGCGGTCGTCCACCACGCGGACCAGGTCAGGAAAAGCAACACCCACCTCATGACCGTTAGATGCGATGGATGGGCCCGGACGTTGCTTCAGGGGAGACGAACGGTTGGGAACCGTTCGACCCGCTATCAGCCCTTTCCGGTCAACAGGACCTACTCGATCACCACCGGAAAGCTCACCGCGATGTCCGTTTCGCCACCGGCGTTGGAGATGTCGCCACTGCTCACACCTACCGCGGTCTTGTCCGGTTCGTGGCGCAGGGTCACCAGCACCGTGCCGTTGCTGGCCGCGCCGATGGTCCACATGGTCTCCAGACCGATGGGCAGTCCGTTGGCATCGGTGTCCGCATAGGCGACCGTGGCGTTCGCGCCGCTCACCTGATAGAAGAACTGGTGCACATCACCTTCCTCTTCGATCTCCGTGGTGATGGTGTCGGCCGGGCTCTCACTCTCGTTCAGCACTTCGATCTCCACGTGGTACATGGTATCGACGCTCAGCGTATCGGCGGTGATCACCGGTGCATTGCCGCCATCGCCGTCGAGGTCCGTGAAGACGAACATCTTATGCTCCGAACCA
>JAKQEI010000026.1 GCA_029573495.1 Bacteroidota bacterium
CACCGGATACTTGCCCTCTTTGTCCCGGTACATCTTGGTCGGATGTGCGATCAACCCGATCCAGACGAGATGCTGCCACCCCACCCGCTTGATCTTCCGCAGCTCCTGATTGCAGTATTCGGTTTCGGTCATGCCTGCCGGTCGGGTATGGTCCAACTCGTTCCACGGATCAAGCAAGAGCCCGGCCACCCCATACCGCCGATGTGTCCACAGGAATTTGTCGATCACCGCATCCACGCTCGGCTCCTCCGGCAAGACCATGAAGAACCGGTCATCAAGGAACTCTTTCGCCTGCCGCAGCGTCTCACGGTCCAACCGCTCGGTCGGCCCCTTCCCAAACGGCTTCCCGGACCACAGGCTCATCAGCGTCGCCCAATGCCGTTCCAGCGGCTGCATTTCCGGCGAACAGATCGCAAACGTCCACTCCCACGATGCCTTCGCCAGATTCATCACCATCGCATCGGCGAACATGCTTTTTCCAGACCCAGGTGTCCCCGTAATCACGGTCAACTGTCCCCGCCGTACGGTGTAGTACCGGTCCAGTCCCGGCCATCCGGTCGAACTGCCTGCCGGTAGTCCGTCTTCGTACAGCCGCTCAATCGCGCTCCACGAGTCATTGACCGTGAACACGCCTTCGACCGGAAAGTCCACCGCCCCCGCCAGCGTGTCCCGTATCGCCCCCTCGCTCTGGAGCAACGCATCATTCGCATCCTTGCATCCGTCAGGCCATGTCGCCACCGCGCAGCGGCTCGTCCCGATCCGGCGCACCAGCTCATCCCGCAGCATCGACCCAGCGTCGTCATTGTCCACCGCCAGGATCACCCGATGCGCGTCTTTCACCGCTTGACAAGCCAGCCCATACGCATCCGGCCCCGGCGTGGCCGACGGCATCGCCAGCACCGCCGTACGTCCCGTCGCCTGCTCAACCGACAGCTTGTCCATGACACCCTCGGTAATCACCACCTCCGGCTCCCCGGCGCAATCGTCCAACCCGAACGGGATCACCGGCTTGCCCGTCTCGAACCGGAACCCCTTGGCACTCAGCGTCCGCGTCTGCCGGTTCACCACCTCGCCCTCGTTCACGTAGTCAAACGTGATCCCGTTCGCCATGCCATGAACTCGGTTTCGTCGTGCGACCGTGGTGGAAATCCCCCGGCCATTCAGCCATGCAATCGCCGCATCACTCAGCGTCGGGCACACCTCGAACCGCTCCCCCTCTCCTGCCTTGCGCAACGGCTGAGGCTTCATCCGTGGCAATGGTTCCAGCAGCCCCACCGCCTTGTGCCCGTACTCGGCCAGGATGCGCTCGGCTGCCGTGCGCGGGTTCGTCTCGCCCGTTGCCGCCATCTCCAGGTCGATCACATCGCCCCCCTTGCCACACCCGAAGCACTTGAAGTCCTGCTCGGCCAGCCGGACGTGCATACTCGCCGTCGTCTCCTTGTGGAACGGACACAGGAACCACCACTCGTTACGGGTCTTTCGCTGGGATACCAACCCCATCTTCCCGGTCGCGTAGTCGTCGATGCGCACCGTCGCCTTGACCGTCGCAATCGGATCGGTCGCTGGCTCCATCTTCGGTATCGCCACCATCACTCGGCCTCCAGATTCATCGCCCGGTCGTACCAGATCAGTTGCTCCGCAAGACTCTTCAAGCTCCGGCCGTATCCAATCGGTCCGTCATCGTCTACGGTCGCCCGGAACTCCTGCCCCATGCGCCAGATCGTGCCCACCTTGCCCCGATCCACATGCGCGACCTCCCAATTCTTCCCCTCTGCATCCCGGATGATTCGGTACTCGTTCATCACTCGTCGTCCTTCGGTCCAAAGACGTAACGGAACACTGATTCCATCGCAAACACCTGATCGGCTCCCAACCAGACCTGCACGACCGTTTCGCCCCGCTTATCCCTCACGAGCACCATCACTTCGTCGTTCCACTCGGCCACCAACAGCGACCCCTCCGCACCATCCCCTTCTGTATCCAACACTGTGAACCACGCGTTCATCATTTCCTCCTACGGCACCGGCGCGACTACCCGCGCCTGTTCCACTCGAACCTCAATTACGTCCTCCCACCCCTCATCACGAATCCATGACGCCGGGAACGGGATGTACTTCCCATTCGCCTCTCGCCAGTCCGACGACCTTGCTAGCCGCGCCACCGCTCCGATCATTCGCTCCCTAAGCCCGGCATCCGGTCGCAGTTGGTTCCACGCCTTGAATGCCTCCCCCTTCGACTTCTTTTTCGGGTATGCCTCCCAAAACTCCTCGAACTCTGGTGAGTAGCGCATCACGCGTGGCTGCGCAGCCGCTTGCGCACGCACTGACGGTTCATTGACGGTTTTATGACGGTTCAACGTAGTGGGGGTGTCCTGTGGTTCATCCCCTGGGGTGCACTGTGGTTCACCCCTCCCCTGAACTGTGGTTCGGGATGCACTGTGGTTCACCCCTGAACTGTGGTTCACCCCTTTGGCGCACCTTACCCCTGAGCCACAGTTCATCCCTTGCGGGATGTGTATGCGGTAATGATTACTTTTGCCGGGCACTTCGACAATCGTAATGAACCCATCCTTTGCCAGCGTTTTTAGCTCTGCGGAAACGTGCCGTTCGCCAAGATCGGCGTCTTCCGCCAGGCTCTTGATCGAAGGCCAGCACACCCCTTCGCCGTTGGCAAAGTTCGCCAGCGCCATTAGGAGCATCCGGCGTCCCGAAGGCATACCGTGCACGTACCGCAATACATCGCTCATAAGCTGAATGCTCATGCCGACACCGGCGCGATGTGAATTTTCACGTGGGGTATGGGAATGGTAAGATTCATCAGATGCTGAACTCCTATATGTGTCGCCACGTCCGACGTGCCACAACGTGAAACACCGTGGTGTTAGCGACGCCATACTCACGAGCCAGCTTCGGGATTGAAGTCTCGCCAGTTGCGTACTTTTCCCTGATTTCCAGCACCGCCTCAGTAGTCAACTTGCGAGTGCCGATACGCCCCTTACTGATCATGTCCTGCGAGTTCTCCATAGGAGTTCCCGCGAACAGATGCTCCGGTCGCACACATGCTGGGTTGTCACATGAATGACAGATATACATTCCGGGCGGAATGTCGCCATGCGTCAGGATGTACGCCAACCGATGAGCATACATATTGCCCTTGATGAGCCGCACCTGGCCGTAGCCCCAGTCGTGCAAGGAGCCGCGCCATAGCCAGCACTCACCTGACTGGTCGACCATAGACCAGAAGCGTTCAGACGCAATTTTGAAGATGGCGGATTCTGGGGTAGTATTAGGCATTAGCCGACTCCCTGCTAACTCATGGAGGACGGTCAGGGCCGATGTGAGAGCGACGAACTCTCCTTCGGCCCGATCTTTTGTTAGGTCCAAGTATACCACTTCAGCCACCTACAACCACCATTTCCCCGGCGTACATATGAGGGGATTAGCAACGCGCTAATCCCCTCGTGCTATCCCCTAAAAGGGAATGTCGTCGATATCCTCTTGGACCTGTTGCTTGCGCCGTCGGATCGGTGCCCATCCGGTCAGATTGGCAAAGGTTCGCGTGCTTCCATCGTTGCCAATGGTGGTCTTATGCACAACGTTCGCCTTACACCGCATCCCCACGAGATCGTCGGTATCCGGCGGGTTCTCGTAGTCGAGTTGATCCCCTAACATCGCCTTCGCAATGAGGTACGACTTCGATGGTTGCCCCACCGATCCGTCCCACCATGCTATGCGGACAAACACCCGCAACTCCACGCCCTCGAACTCTTCGTCGTCCACGATCTTGAAGTAGAACGACTGCTCCAGCGGGAAATTGCCGTCCTTGTCCGCGAACTTGCTGGGCGTGACTTCGCCCAGATGATCGAGGACAAGGGTGTACTGATCCTCGGCCGGCAACAGGTAATCACGAACCGCTTGCTCTGGTTTCGGTAGTTGTGCCATCGCTACGCTTACCTTTCTGTGTCGCTACATCAACTGCATTTGCGCCATCAGCGCGTTCGCTACGTCGGCTTCCTCAGCCGTTCGGTTGCCCGGGATACGTCCCAGCTCTCCGCGCACAATGTCCACGGTGTCGCTGTCGTAGCCGCCGTTGCACCAGATACTGCGCTCCCGGCGGTACAGGTCGTCACGTTCACTGGCGCTGTCGAACTCCCCCAGGAGCACCATGCCGTCGATGCGGTGCAGCGCGACGACGTGATAGGGCTTGGTGGGGGTCATTCGGGGTCTCCGAAGAACAGATTCGCCGCGAATCGGCGTGCATCGTCCTCGTTGTCCGCTGCGACCTTGACAATCCTGTGATTCACACTGCCCGTCGGATACGGAACGCCGGTATACCCGTGGAAGTGGTCGGAGTTCCTGATTTTCCAGTTACCAGCCAACCACTCCACCTGCCACAGCCGACCCGATGTTGCGCACGCCTTGCAGACCACGGGTATTCGTCTCCACGCCTCCAACTCCAAGCCCAATTCGGCGTGGACTTCCTCAACGGTCTTGGGTTCCCCAGTCGCGTTACGGTTGAATGGGTTCAGCGTTTGCCAGCGCGTCTCTTTCCGCGTCACGACCTTCCCGCAGCCATCACACGGCATTCGCTTCTGGCTTGATCGCTTCACCTGCTCAAACTGCATCCTGCTCATGTCACCCGCTCCCATCCATCGCTCAAGCTGGGCCACAGGACGATGAACAGCACCCACAGGAGCATCAGCAGCGGGGAGCACGAATTCGGTCGAACTTTCCTCGCGCCGTGGTAGTTGCACCATGATGGTTATCGTCCTTTCGTTCGTTCGTACGTCACACCAATCACCGGGATTGCGTGCCCCGGCCCACCTGACCGCTCTCGCCCTCGTCGCTCAGCGTCGCCAAGCAAATCGCTCCACTGCTCGATAAGGGATTTCCGCTCGTCTCGCATCCGCGCCAGATCGTCCTCCAACCGATCCGCACGCGCAATGGCCTGATCGCGCTCCAGTTCACAACGGCCCAGCTCCTGCCATGCCGCCAGCGCCACCGCAAAACAATCCGCGCTCGAACGCGCATCCTGTGACAATCTGACCCACAACGCATCAGCGCTCATCGCTGTCGTCCTTTCCACGGAACGCATCCCGCGTACACCACCAGCCGAGCACCACCGTGCCCACCAGTAGCACCGCCATCCATGCCGCCGGACTCATCGCAGCCACCCGTTCGCCGCCCCGGTCACGCACAACTGCCGCAGCCACCGGCGATAGCGCCGTCGCTCGACCCGTGCGTGCATCGCTGCGACCGCACGTTGGGCGTGCTCACGATGCTTCCGCCGCCGCTCCGCGTGCCGGTTCGCCAGCATGAGATCACGTGTCATGACCACACCCGCGACCCCACACTCGCCACGAATGCGTCGAACGTCTCGAACTGCTCAACGTTGTCCAGCCAGTGAAAGACGTTCTCGCGCGGCCCCACGATCACAACGCTGCGACCCCACGCAAGCGCGTACCCCAGCTCGACATGCCGTCCGCCCGACTGATAGCCAGCCGTCGCGGGGTCCTCGGTAAACGCGACAACCAGACCCGCGCGGTCGATGTCCACCAAGTCCTCCCGTGCGAACAGTTCCAGCTCGTCCGGCGTGCAGTCCGCATCCGCGCATTCGTGGCCCGTCAACCACCGGCTGGTGACGCTCCACCCACGTTCAGCCAGTCGCGCCGCGTAGCCCTGGAGTTCCTCCCGCCGGTCGTATCGCCCCGCGAGATACACGCCGGTCATGGCCGGTCCTCCCCAAGGCTGTCCAGTAGCTCGTACTGCCGGTCCAGTTCCGCATTGACCTCGATCCAGGCCAGCTCATCCACCGACCCGTCCTGCGCAAGCACCCACGCATCGTAGGCCCGCACAAAGTCTCCCAATGCCTTGACGACCACTTCCAGCCGTCCTAGGCGATCCTGTTGCGTCTGAGCGTACAAATCGCTCCACTCCACCGCCGTCATTCCGCCGTGCTCCCCACACCGGTGGATGGGAGTTCCACGATTTCCACCGTGGGCACTTTCGCCGGTAACGCCGTCGGCGTCCACCAGACCGGCGTCGGTGGTGTTACCGTGCCCGGCGTGCCAATCGGTTCTTCATCCGTCGCTGGCACCGTAACCGGTGGATCGTTGGCCAATGTCCCGGAGACGATCGCCGCCCCCAGCAACGCGGCAGCGGCAAACGCCGTGCGTCCCTTTGTCCTGTTCATTGCGGTACACTTCCTTCCATGACCTTGTGATGAGGGTCTGTAGGCCGCTGGCAGGTCCGTCCTGTCACGCGGCCTCTCCCGTTCCGGTATTCCACTCCTTTCCCAACATCCCAGCGCACAGACCACACGCCGTCTCGAAGCAGGCAAGCCCAGTCAAAGCTCGGGGACCGTCCCCAGTGCAATCTATAGCGTCCGACCGCAGACGCTCACCTGCTTGGAGACGGCGGCGACAACCCGACGCCGCCGCCGTCCGTTCCACCGAAACTCTCGGAAACCGATCCTTTCCGTGCCACGCAACGACCGCGATGGAGCACATCTCCACCTGTCTGCCCACGCATCCCGCATGAGTAGACAGGTGGAGACCGCCGAAGCAGTCCCCACCCACAACCGAGAGGCTGGCGTCCCACCCCGCGACGCATCGCGGAGCTGGCGGTCGGGTGTCATGTCCCGCCATCTGAGGTAACGCCCCCGAACAAGAAAAGAAGTTGTCACGCATGGGAGCGCCCCCGGCCTGGACGCGCACAGGCCGGTTCGCGCCAAAAGAGGGAAGGGTGAAGGGAAGGGCTGAGGATATACGCGTCATGGGGATACCCGCCAATCATTCGATCGCTAGGCCAGCAATTCCGCTGGCAGTAGACAGTCCCACCGGCTCGGTTCCGGCGGTGCGCAGTCGGGGCACTGGATCACGATCAACGTGCCCCCGGTCCAGTCGCTCGGGTCCATGCCCAGTACGACTTCTTCGGTACCCTGACAGCGGCGGCACACATGCGCCCGGCACA
>JAKQEI010000029.1 GCA_029573495.1 Bacteroidota bacterium
AGGTCGCCGAGGGCAAGCACAAGATGCTCGTGTTCAACGCCATGCGCAACAAGCTCATCCATCGTGTCTGCGCAGTGATGAAGCGGGGCACACCCTACATCCCAAAACCCTTGGCCATGTCATAGAATAATCGCTCACGCGGGATCCGTCTCAATCAAATCAATTCCAAGTCCCTTGAGCTCCGAAAGCACCCAAGAGATTGCCTTCGCGTCGGGCACAGTACCAGAGAACACTTCGGCCACGTACCGATCACCTTTCTCACTCGCTTCAGATGGATAGCCGTAAGCATGAGCGTAGTCCGACCAACCTTCAAGCTCCGCAGCAGAGAACATCATTCGTCGGAGCATTGCGGGATGAGCCAAGCAAAATGCAAGGTCGCTCATCTCTAAAGGCTGCTGAGCCTTTTTGACAGTAACTGACACCTCGAACCAGCCATCATCCTTGTGCATCCCTTTCCGGTACGCCTCACCCGAATGCCGACTCATCGCGTCGTTAGCAACCACTTCAACTCGATGCCCTGCGAACTCAATGGCATCGACCAATGCGCACACCATCGCTCCGCGCTGAATGATGGTCTCAGGGGTGATGGCTGCCGAGAATGAGATCGAGCAGACCAGCTTGAAAACGCGACCAGGGTAGTTGCGCTCCTCGTATTCGCGCGTGATGAAGCACTCTGGGTCATTGGCCAAGAAACTACCCACGTCTACATAGTGGCCAGCCATAGAGAACACTTGCTGAGGGCGCAAGACCTTCTCAGTAATTATCGGTGCGATTTGCGCACGGTAACGATCGATCTCATTTAAGCCTTCGCGCCACCCGCTCAAAGCCATCGCCTTGGCTTCTGGCCAAGTGAGTCCCCCAGACCATTTCAGGTCATAGCTGTCGCGCGAATCCTTGCGATAGGCAGAGCTATCCCGCATAGTGTAGCGCCAGAACTCGCTCAGATCCTCGAATACGAGCTGCTTATTCATTCCTCAGAGTGGATCACGGTTGCCAGAACGGTTCCGGTCTTCACTGAATCGCCTTGAAACAGACTTACAAGGCTGCCTGACTGCGGGGCCTTGATCTCGACAACTTCCCGATTGTATCCGTAGTTATAGCCATTACCCACCGTCAACTGCCCAATAAGGTCTCCCTTCTTCACTTCATCTCCCTCTTCCACCTGAGCCTTAAACCAGCCTTCTTTGGGAGCCTTGATATCCGTCTTGGGCCTCACACCCGCGAGGATCTTATTGCGTGTGGCTTGATCCATGCCTTTCCACAAGATCGTAGCCTCAACTTCCTCCTTGGATAGTCCAGCCGCCAAGAGCTTTGCACCGAACATTGAAGCACGCGGACTAACCACATGCCTGATCTTGTTCTCCTCAATGAAGCGACGGATCTTCTGAACGTACTTGCTCCAATCCTCATTGCCGGCCAGAGCCACTTCAAGGTTCTCATCGTACTTCCAATCCACGAACACGAACCGATCCAGTGAGGCGGCGTCCAGTTGATTCCGACCTACATACTGTCTGTCTGCTCCTTGTCCGTATGTGTTGGCTGCTGCGATGCAGAAGAAATTCTCATGTCGTTGAACGCGCTTGTCAGGGAAGTCCATATAGTCATTGGCAAGAGCAGCATTGAAAGCCAGTACGGCTTGAGGGTAGCTCGCATCGATCTCATCGAAAAGGAATAGACCGCCATTCTCGAACGCCTTCCGGAACTCGGTCGAAACGATCCTGCCTTGCGCATCGATAAACCCAGTGAGCTTGAATTCGCTGGCAACAGCTCCAGTGAAGTGGAATGGCACATCAAGTGCCTTTGCGCATTGTATTGCAGCATGCGTCTTACCCGCCCCCGCAGGTCCTACCAAGTACACATTCAAACCTGTCGAGAGCACCTTGATTAGCTTGGGTAACTGAAAGTGCTGCTTGCCGAGGTCCGTGGTCTTGCCATTCTGGAGCTTCACGACAAGGTCCAAGGGCTTCCTCGACTTGAGATCTTTGATCTCGGCTTTGATCGCCTTCAACTCGTCAGAGACGTTGACCTTGTCCTTGCCGAGCCGATCCTCAACGGTCTTCATCAAGGCCTCTAACTCCTTGATCTCATCTTTAATCTTCTTGTCCGCTCCTTTCCATTCGCTGTCGTCGATATCAACCTCACAGGTTTGGACGACGTGGTAAATGACGTCCTCTAGCGGCTTCTTGGTAAGGTTGTCTGGGAGGTTAACCGTGCGCGGTTTCCGAATGCTGCCTTTGCCCATGGCGGATGGACTTTGATGGTTCTGAACGAATGTGACTTTGCTGCGCTAGCAGTAAGAAGCTGCTAATGGCTCTACACTTACCCAATGACTATGCCAGCCACAGTAAAGATGAGAACTGATGCGGAAACCGTTCGCATACGCATCTGATCGAGCACCCGCTGCGACCCCTTCAGGGTCGAATGCCTGTTGGGCTGGGCCAAATACTAATGTCTGTGACCCCTTTGGGGTCGAATGCACTTCTGTATACGGTGCGCTCAAGACCCCGAAGGGGTCGCAGCCATTAGATCAAGATCATCCAAGTCCACCACGACCCTGAAGGGGTCGCAGCTGGTGTTCCGCGTGAGGGGGCGCAGCGGCAGCCCCGCGCAGGCGTGGCCTTGCGGGCGCGTGGAGCGAGGAGGCGACCGCAGGAAGCCACCGCAGCCCCGCGACCGCTGGCCACGACAAGTCGGGCTACAGCGAAGCACCCGACCTCGCCTTCGCCCTTCCTTCGGTCGGGCTTCGTCGAGCGCAGCCCAATACTCTGGAACCAACAGATCCTCGGACCTGACGACGAAGGCGAGGGGCACGCCCCAAAACCGATCAGACAATGAGCGGATCAGACGATCAGATAATGCCCCCGCCCCGGCATTCCATCTTCTGATCATCTGATCGCCCGATTATCTGATCATTTTATGTTGCTCTTAGACATCATTGTTATGATCTTTCAGTCTATATGATGCTCGTCTGCAACTTTACGATGCAACAGAGCCGAAGGAAATGCGTATACTTGTGGCGGGAAAGCTGCGTTAGTGAACTGAACCCACATTTACGATGGCTACGAGCAACATCAACTGGCAGGCCCTGAGCGACACCCAGGTGGTGGAACAGCTGGGCGCGGAGCTGCGGCGCATGCGGCTGGAGCGCAACCTAAGCCAGGCCGAGGTGGCCACCCGCGCCGGTCTGGATCGCACCACCGTGGTGAAGCTGGAGGCCGGTCGTGCCGCCACGCTGCTGACCGTGGTGCAGGTGCTGCGCGCCATCGGGCGGCTGGAGTTGCTCGATGCCTTCCACCAGGAGCCGCAGCCCACGCCCTACATGCTGGTGGAGGCACAGGAGAAGTACCTGAAGAAGCAGCGCAAGCGCGCCAGCCGCAAGAAGCCTGAGGTGGGGCCACCCAAACCGAAAAGCACATGGTAACCCACGCACGCGTGCTCCTCTGGGGCCAGGTGGTGGGCCTGGTGGTGTGGGACGACCAACAGCAACGGGCCACCTTCCAGTACGACCGTGCCTTTACGCGCAGCGGGCTGGACGTGGCGCCGATCATGATGCCGCTGGCCAAGGCGCGCGGCGGTGAGGAGATCTTCAGCTTCGGCGATGTGCGCGACGAGACCTTCCGCGGGCTGCCGGGGCTGCTGGCCGACAGCCTGCCCGATCGCTTCGGGGAGCAGATCCTGAACGCGTGGCTGGCCACCCAGCAGCGCACGCCCGGCAGCGCCAACCCCGTGGAACGCCTGTGCTACACCGGTCGCCGCGGCATGGGCGCACTGGAGTTCGAGCCGGCCCACAACGACTGGGAGGCCAGCAGCGAGGCCCTGCAGGTGGAGGACCTGGTGCGCGTGGCGAACAGCGTGCTGTACGAGCGCGCGGCCTTCCGAACGAACCACAAGAAGAAGGACCGAGCGGAAGCCCTGCTGGACATCCTGCAGGTGGGCACCTCGGCGGGTGGCGCGCGGGCCAAGGCGATCGTGGCCTTCAACGCCGATACTGGCGAGGTACGCAGCGGTCAGATCGACGGTCTGCCCGGCTTTACCTACTGCCTGCTCAAGTTCGATGGGGTGACCAACGAGAAGCTCGGCGCCCCCAAGGGCTACGGCCGCATCGAATACGCCTACCACCTGATGGCGCGGGCCTGTGGGGTGGAGATGATGCCCTGTCGCCTGCTGGAGGAGCACGGCCGCGCGCACTTCCTCACCCAGCGCTTCGACCGCGTACGCGATGCGGAGGGCAACGTGCACAAGCTGCACATGGCCACGCTCTGCGGCATCGCGCACATGGACTACAACCAGCCACTGGTGCACAGCTACGAGCAGGCCTTCCAAGTGATGCGCGTGCTGGGCCTGCCCTACCCCGCCGCCGTGGAGCTCTTCCGCCGGATGAGCTTCAACGTGGTGGCCATGAACTGCGACGACCACACGAAGAACATCAGCTTCCTGATGGACCCGCAGGGCGCGTGGCACCTGGCACCGGCGTACGACGTGACCTACGCCTACCACCCGGACAGCCTGTGGCTGCGGCAGCACCAGATGAGCATCAACGGCAAACGCACGGACATCACCCGCGATGACCTGCTGGCGGTGGCCAAGGCGATGAACATCAAGAAGGCCGGGGCGATCATCGACGAGCTGAAGGCGGGCGTGAAGAAGTGGAAGATTTTTGCGAAGAAGGCGGAGATGCCCGCGAAGCAGGTGGAGATGATCGGGAAGATGCACCGAACACGGCTTTGAAGATCAATGGAACGTCCCATACACCTCCCCGACCCCGCCTTCTTCCAGCGCCCGCGCCCCACGGCCGAGCAGCCCTTGGTGGTGATGATGAGCGCCTGCCTCGGCGGCATCCACTGCGGGGTGGACGGCAGCACCAACGGCGACCACACGCCCCTGCGCTCATGGTTGGTACGACCTGAGGTGCGGCTGGTGAAGTTCTGTCCTGAGGACTTTTCCTTCGGCACACCACGGATGACGCCCGACAGCCATGGCGGCAACGGCTTCGACGTATTGGACGGCAAGGCGCGTTCGTTGGCAGAGGACGGCACGGACTGGACCGAGGGCATGGTGAAAGCCGCGTACGAGATGCGCGACCGGGCCCTGCGTGAGCGCGTGGACGTGGCGATCCTGATGGACATGAGCGGCGCATGCGGCAGCACGGTGACCTACCTGGGCTCGCGCTTCGCGGCGGACAAGGTGTACCAGCAGGGTCCGGGGGTGGCGGCGGCGGCGTTGATCCGTGCGGGCATCCCGGTGATCTCGCAGCGCGACGACCGTTCCCTGCGGATGCTGCGCGACCTGCTCGACGGCACGCATACACTCACCGACGAGCGCGACCATTGGGAGAAGGAGTGGTACCAGAGCTACTTCGCGCGGCCATGATCGATCGCATGAAAAGCTCCCCTTCCAACTTCTCAAAGGGATCGGTCATTCCGAAGTACAACATTGTACAGATGACCTGGCCGACCAAGTATACATCCAAGGTCGTCTTCATTTTCGAGCTCCTTTGGTTCAGCGGCTGGATGTTCCTCGTGATCCGCTTCGACAATTGGTGGTTCGGCCTAGCCACCTTATTGCCTGTACTCTTCAGAGGAAGGATGTACCGAATGTTCAATCGCTGGAAAGTGGTCGGTCAGATCACAATGCACGATGACAGGATCACCGTTTCCATGAATGGTACATCAAGGGATATCCCACTCCGGGATCAGAAGATGATCAAGCTTTGGAAGGTCATAACCGATCGCACAGAAGGCAGCGCGCATTTGCCACAGTTCGCAATGATCGTTGGGCTCCAGTTCGACCGTGACGAAGAGTTCCTTGTGCTGAATGAGATGCACCTCTCCGCGCAAGACAAGCTCCAGTTCATGGAGCCACCACCGAGCTTCGGCACATTGATGTTCCAAGCCTGCCGAAATCACGGCATTAGAGTGTTGACGAAGAAAGGCGAACCATGGAGCGATTGGCTGGAGGCTCGATGACCAGCGCGTGAGGGGGCGCAGCGGCAGCCCCGCGCAGGCGGGGCCTTGCGGGCGCGTGGAGCGAGGAGGCGACCGCAGGAAGCCACCGCAGCCCCGCGACCACTGGCCACGACAAGTCGGGCTACAGCGAAGCACCCGACCCCGAGGCTCTGCGAGGGGACACGCCGCTACCTTCGCCGCCCTCCATGAGCAAACACAAGCTCGACCTCCACGACATCTTCAACAAGGGCGACCAGATCGACCAGGCCTTGAACGAGGCGATGAAGTTCGTCGACCGCCGCATCGACATGCTGGAGATCATCCCCGGCAAGGGAAGCGGGCAGTTGAAGACTCTTCATCCCGCCCCTGCGGGAAGAAGGTGCGGTCACCCCGGCCTTGAACCGGGGCTGCAACAACCGCAGGTGAAGAAGCTCTACCACCGCATCGATAAGGACAGCGATAACTTTGGTCGTCTGTTCGTCCGGTTCAAGCACTAACCTGCGATCGGCACCGTTCAGACACGCAGTGCCGACCCATGCTTCGCACCTCCATATGCTTCTTCGCCGCAGTGCATGCTATTGGCGTGATGTGCCAGGTGGTGCTGAACGAAGCGTGCAGCAAGAACCTCGACCTCATCACGGACGCGTTCGGCGCCACCCCGGACTGGGTGGAGTTGCACAACTCCGGATCCGAGCCGGTGGACCTGACGGGATATCACCTGAGCGATGACCCCGCTCGGCCTTGGAGGTGGGCGCTACCTGCGATCACCATGGACCCCGGCGCTTACCTCTTACTATTCCAGGGCGAAGAGAACGAGGACGGCCTGCACTTCCCTTTCAACCTGGATAGGGATGGGGAAGCCGTGGCCTTGAGCCGTGTGGATGAAGGGCTTGTCGATATCCTGGACATGCCGTTCCTGAAGCCCAACCACTCCACGGGCAGGAATCCGACCGGATCCATGGTGATCTTCGATGAACCGACTCCTGGAGCGGCGAACAATACGACCGGATACCCCGGTTATGCCACGGCCCCTGGTTTCAGCATCCCACCGGGGTTCCACAGCGGGCCAACATCCATTGCCATCACTTCTTGTGCCGAATGTGACATCCATTTGACCTGGGACGGCCGCGAGCCCGATGCGAACGCCGAGGCATACACCGGACCGATCACATTGGAGCAGAGCGGTGTGGTGAAGGCCGTCGCCTATCAACCAGGCCACCTGCCTTCCGTGGTGACGGCCGCCACCTACCTGATCAACGCGAGTACCCGACTGCCCGTGGTATCCCTCAGCGTTCATCCGGACAGCTTGTTCGACGATACGCTGGGGCTCTACATGTTGGGCCCGGATGCGGAGCCGGACTACCCGCACTGGGGTGCGAACTACTGGGATGAACGCGGCATCGACGTCCGCTTCGAGTACTTCGATGAGGCCGGTGTGAAGCGCATCGACCAGGATGTGGAACTGCGGATCCACGGTGGCCGTGTTTCCCGGAACCAACCTCAACGCCCTCTCCGCCTCACCGCGCGCGACCGGCTGGGAAAGGACCGCATCGAACAGGTCCTCTTCCCGGAGAAGCCCGGAGCCGACGCCTTCAAACGGTTGGTACTGCGGAATTCCGGAAGTGATTGGTGCCAGGCACACTATCGCGACGGCTTCTGGCACCAGGTGGCCCTGCACGCCGGCCTGGACATCGATGTGCTCGGCTTCAAGCCCACCGTGGTGTATCTGAATGGCGCCTATTGGGGCATCCTGAATATCCGCGAGCGCGTGGACGTGGACTATCTCGCACTGAACCATGGTGTGGACCCGGAGCCGATCCTCCTGATGGACGAGGAGGACTACATCATCCAAGGGGACAGCTTGCACTTCGACTCCCTGCAATGGTTCATCCGTGGGCACGACATGGCCGATGATACCCACTTCGCGATCGTGGACAGCCTGATGGACCTCAAGAGCTACATGGACTACTTCGCGTTGGAGATCTTCGCTGGCAACTCGGACTGGCCCTCCAACAACTTGAAGTTCTGGAAGCCCTCGATACACGAGGGGAAATGGCGTTACGTGATGTACGACCTGGATGCCACCCTGGACGCGGCCCCGTGGATCCCCGTTGACTTCGACATGTTCTATTGGCTGCACGTGCACCGCGAAGGCTTCATCCACGCGGAGATCTACCAGAGCCTGATCCAACGACCGGAGTTCCGACGCCGCTTCCTCAACAGGCTGGCCGACCTCATGAACACCTGCCTGGCGCCGGGCTCGTTGCTGGCGGAGAATGAGCGCATCCGTAGCACGATCGCCCTTGAGGTCCCGCGTCATTTCGCGCGCTGGGCCACCGACCTGACCACATGGGAGCAGCACAGCAGCCAGAAGCTTCCGGCATGGATGGAAGCACGCGACAGCCACGTGCGGAACGACGTGCTGGAATGGTACGACCTTCCCAACACCGCGTTGCTCCGCTTCGATGTTTTTCCGCCAGAGGCAGGAAGCCTTCAGGTGAACACCCTGACACCGGAACTTCCTTTCGAAGGGACCTACTTCAACGGGAACGACATCGATGTATCCGTGACACCGGCGCCTGGATTCTCCCTGAGCCACTGGACCTACAGTGCTGAACCCACAGAACAGGCGAAGAGCGAGCACCTGCGCCGTTCCTACGCCTCGGATGGCAGCATCACAGCCTATTTCGTGAAGGAAGGCAGCACGATCCACGCCTTTCCGAACCCCGCGGCCGGGGCCTGCGAAGTGAGCTATGAAGCACCGCGTGCGGGCCTGGTGGAAGTGGCCCTGTTCGACGCACAAGGCAGGTTGCTGGCCGAATGGAACACCCAGGTGAGTGCCGGCGTGAACCGGATACCCGTGGACCTTTCGCGCTTCGCAGCGGGAGTATTGCACATCCGCGTCACCCAGGACGGGACCCGGAACACGGCTAGGGTATTACGATCCTGAGCCAAGGCTGACGAAAAGGCGGAAGCACGGATCCGGTCCGGGAATTGCTGACCGCCCTGCCCACGCATGATCCCTACCCCGAGCAAACTGCCCACAGCCCGTGCCGAGCGCGCAGGAAGCGGCCCCAAAGCGAAGATCCGCGCCATGGCCGGCGAATTATCCAAGGCAGAGCGCAAGGTCACGTGGCGGGCCGCCTTCCAAGCCTACATCTGGCCACGTCGCAGGCAGTTGCTCATCGGGCTCGTGCTCATCGTCGTCAGCCGCGTAGCGGGAATGGTGCTGCCGGGAAGCACCAAGTATCTGTTGGATGACGTGGTGGCCAACAACGACCTGGGCATGCTCTGGATCCTGCTCGCCGCGGTGGTGGGTGCATTGATCATCCAGAGCGTCACGAGTTATGTCCTCACCCAGCTCCTGAGCGTGGAGGCCCAGCTCCTCATCAGTCAACTACGTACCCAGGTGCAACGCAAGATCCTATCATTGCCGACGAGCTTCTTCGATAACACGAAGAGCGGCGCGCTCGTCAGCCGCATCATGAGCGATGTGGAAGGCGTGCGCAACCTGGTGGGCACCGGGCTGGTGCAGCTGATCGGAGGCACGCTCACAGCCTTGATCTCCCTCGTCTGGCTCATCTACATCAGTCCGTGGATGACCCTATTCACCCTGGTACCTGTGGGCTTCTTCGCCTTCGTGGCCATGAAGGCCTTCGGGCGCATACGACCCATCTTCCGCACCCGGGGCGTGATCAATGCCGAGGTCACCGGACGGCTGACGGAATCGCTGAACGGCGTGCGCGTGATCAAGGGCTTCGGCGCGGAGGAGCAGGAGAACAAGACCTTCGAAAAAGGTGTTGAACGCTTGTTCGAGAACGTGAGGACGAGCCTGACCGCCACCTCCTTCATCAGCAGTATGAGCACCCTCTTGCTCGGCCTGGCCAGCGCGGGCATCATGGGTATCGGTGCCTACCAGATGGTGGGTGGCGAGCTCACCAGCGGCGAATTCGTGCAGTTCACGGTGCTGCTCGGCTTCATGATCACACCCATCGTGCAGATGAGCAACATCGGGAGCCAGCTTACCGAAGCATTCGCGGGGCTGGACCGGACGGAGGAGATCATGAACATGGACCCGGAGGACATGGCGGACGTGCGGCCCATCGTGCTGACGGACGTGAAGGGCGATGTGGCCTTCGAGAACGTTCATTTCGCCTACGAGGAGGGCAAGGAAGTACTGCACGGGATCGACTTCACGGCCAGCAAAGGGTCCGTGATCGCGCTGGTGGGCACCAGCGGGAGTGGCAAGAGCACCATCGCCGGGCTGGTGGCCACCTTCCTGACACCGAGCAGCGGTCGGGTGCTTGTGGATGGTCTTGACCTGAGCAAGGTGCGTCTGAGCAGCTACCGGAAGCACCTTGGCGTGGTCCTGCAGGACGATTTCCTCTTCGAAGGCACGATCCGGGAGAACATCCTCTTCCCCCGCCCCGACGCCACCGAGGAGCAGCTGATGAAGGCCGTGAAAGGCGCCTATGTGAACGAGTTCACCGACCGCATGGAACTGGGCCTGGATACGGTGATCGGTGAGCGCGGGGTAAAGCTCAGCGGTGGTCAGCGGCAACGCGTGGCCATCGCGCGGGCGATGCTGGCTGATCCGCGCATCCTGATCCTGGACGAGGCCACCAGCAACCTGGACACGGAGAGCGAGGCCTTGATCCAGAAGAGCTTGAACGAACTGGTGAAGGACCGCACCACTTTCGTGATCGCGCACCGCCTCAGCACCATCCGACAGGCCACCGAGATCCTGGTGGTGGAACAAGGCCGCATCGTGGAGCGCGGCACCCATGCCCAGCTCATCGCAAGGGAGGGCCGCTACTACGACCTTTACACCTACCAAGCGCGCATCTGAAGCGGTGGCAGGAATGCCAGTGACGTACCGTTGCACAGCACGGAATCCACTGACGTTGAGGACCCTGGCGACCCGGGACCACCCGGATCGGCCGTCAGGTATCGCACCTGCACCGTGCAACTGGCTGCGGAACTAATGCTCGGGTTGGCTAGACTTGTGATCCCCGGCACAACCCAGACCAAACCGGCCGGTGGAGATCGGAACATGAGGAAACAACTACTTACGCTCTTATCGGGCTTGATGACGGCGGCGGCCTTCGCGCAAGGCAATGTGGTGGTGCAGGTGATCACGCCCAGCTCCATTGCCGGTTCCTATTCGAATGCTTACGCGGTGGCGGATGATGGCTGGTCCGTCCCCGACCTTACCCTGCCGGAGAACGCCGTCCAGAGCGAACTGGCCTTCGGCTATGATGGATCCTCTGCGGATTCGCTGGGCTGCGAAGCCCTGGTGAACGGCAGTGAAGTGGCGGGCAAGATCGCGGTGATCTATCGCGGTTCCTGCAACTTCAGCCTGAAGGCCTTGAACGCTCAGAACGAAGGCGCTCTAGCCGTGCTGCTCATCAGCAATGGTGACGACCTGAACATCGCCATGCAAGGCGGCGACTATGGTCTGGATGTGACCATTCCGGTGGTCATGATCTCGCAGACCAGCGGCGCACAGATCCGCGCGGTGATGGAGGTTGAGCCGGTGACCGCTATCATCGGCAACAATTACGGGGCCTTCCCGAACAACCTGAGCGTGGATGCGTTCGACTTCCTGGTGCCGGCGGCAGCGGCCTATCCCCGTGCGATGGCGGCCAACCCAGGTGAGTTCTTCGTGTCGTTGGGTGGCTTCGTTCACAACTTTGGCAGCGCCGATCAGGGGACCGTCCGGTTGCACGCCACCGTGACCCGGGAAGGCACGGAGATCTACAATGAGGTCGCCGAGGTGAGCAGTTTGGCCCCGGGCGACAGTGCGTTCATCTCCCTCCCCGACCTGAATCAGGACATGTGGGATGGCAACTACGAGATCACGTACATGGTGGAGAGCGATCTGGAGGATGAGTTCATTGAGGACAACACCTACATCATCCCGATGCACTTCGCTGACATGCTGAGCTACGCACCGGTCGATCCCGTAACGAGCAAGCCTATCGCACCGATCTCCGTCGTACCGGCCGAGTTCGAGGGGCCCTACCGCTCCTGCATCGCTATGAACGGCGCGAACCTTGGTCGTCTCTCGGTCACAGGCATGTACTTCACCGGCCGCACACCCACCGACGAGGTGGAACCCTTGGATAGTGCGCTCACAGGCCGCCTGGTGGCCACCTACGCCTACCTATGGACGGATGTGATCGCCAACGCCTTCACCATCCCGACGGACGGGGGCCTGGCCACTTTGGACAACGGCTCCTACACCTACACGGAGAACCTGCAGAGCGAGCCTGTCTTCATCCCCTTCTCGGAACCGATCAGCCTGGCCAATGACCAGCGCTACCTGTTCTGTGTAGAGACCTACGAGTCCATCTTCCGGCATGGCTGGAACGAGGATGTTGACTACGGGCAGAACGCGGACTACATCGCCGAACCCACGAGCCTGATCCGCGATGGCGCCACCTGGTTCAACGGTTGGAACGGATTGGGTGGTGCGCCAGCGATCTCTGTGGAGACCGTGGTGACGACCAGCATCGGGATCGAGGAGAACGACCGTGTTGAACTGACGCCGTTCCCGAACCCCACCCGTGACCAACTGCGGATCCCGATGAAAGGCCAGACCGGTGCGGCAGCGCTCCGCATCTTCAGCCTGGACGGCCAGCTGGTCTCCGAGCAGAAGGTGGCCGTGGCAGGTAATGAGACGATGAACGTGGACCTCACCGGCCTGAGCGCCGGCACGTATCAATTCCATATGGACTTCGAGAACGGTCAACGTTCGGATTTCCGCGTGGTGGTGACCAAGTAGTCTTTGCAGTCCGACCGAATAGCGGCCGCTCCGAAAGGGGCGGCCGCTATTCTGTTGAGGGTGTATGGAACACAGATAACGGAGATGGAGCGGATCAACGCTGATAAGCCCAATGCTCCTCTACCTCAGATCCGCGCACCTCATAACGACCCGCGTAATCCGCGTTCCATCGTTCTACTCCCCGATATCCTCGTTCCTGAATAGAACACGGATGACGCAGATCGAACGGATCAACGCTGATCGCTCAATGTGCCAATACCCAGATCCGCTCAGATCATAACGATCCGTGTCATCCGCGTTCCATCGTACTACTCCCCGATATCCTCGTTCCTGAATAGAACACTGATGATGCAGATCGAACGGATCAACGCTGATCGCTCAATGTGCCAATACCCAGATCTGCTCAGATCATAACGATCCGCGTCATCCGCGTTCCATCGCGCTACTCCCCGATATCCTCGTTCCAGAGCTCCGGCTCGGCAGCGATGAACTCCTCCATCATCTGCACACACTCCGGCAGGTCCAGGTCGATCACCTCCACACCGTGGCTCTCCATGAATTCTTTGGCACCGGCAAAGGTGCGGCTCTCTCCCACCACCACCTTCTTGATCTTGAACTGCACGATGGTGCCCGCGCACATGTAGCACGGCATCAAGGTCGAGTAGATCGTAGTGCCCTTGTAGCTGCCGATGCGGCCCGCGTTGTTCAGGCAGTCCATCTCGCCGTGCAGGATCGGGTTCTTCTCCTGCACGCGCTTGTTGTGCCCGCGCGCGATGATCTTGCCATCCCGCACCAGTACCGAGCCGATGGGGATGCCACCCTGTGAACGGCCCAAGCGGGCTTCGTCGATGGCGGCTTGCATGTGTTCGTCCATGTGTTCGGTTGTCGGGTGGTTGTCCTAATTCAAGGTCAAGACTATTGATCACGCATGTTCCACCATTCGGTTACGAAATGAGTTGATCACGTTTGCAAGCGCAAGAACTCCAATGACGCTAAGCATTTCCGTGTAGCCCATTATCCAGTACCTGATCTCGATGGAGCCTTTCGACAAGATCATCCACCCGATCAATGGCAATAAAGGCAACACGATCTCTTCCATACGCGAGCGTCTCATTAATCGAAGTCCGGCCTGTAACAAAACAATGAATAGCGCAAGAACGATCGCATAAGGCACGTAAAGAGACGTACCGAGCACCACAACACCTATGTCACCTGACTCGATCACGTTGAATGCCACGAATACCAGGATGACCAGAGCGCCCAGGACGACACAGGCATCAACTAGCGTTCGTTTCATGACAAATCAACCCACTCTACTCTACCCCTTATAATGCCTCGGCTTCTTCGTTACCAGCGCAGCAGCAGGTTCCGGCACCCAATGGTGCAGACCACCTGCCAGTTCATCATTGAAGCTCTTCGGGATATTCCCGGCCGCCGTGCGCTCCCCCCAGGTCAAGTGCTCTTTCCCATCATCACGCCGCTCCATGGTGATACAATCCTCCACGGGACAGACGAGCGAGCACAAGTTGCAGCCCACGCAGTTCTCGTCGATGATGCTCGGGATGCGGTTCGTGGGATCGCTGCTTAGCGCGATGGCCTGGTGCGCGCCGTCCTCGCAGGCTGTGTAGCAGAGTTGGCAGCCGATGCACTTGCTCTCGTTGATACTGGCGGTGACCTTGTACTTCAGGTTGAGGTCCTCCCAATGCTTCACGTTCGGCAGTGCCTTGCCGCGGAAGTCTTCGATGGTCTTGAAGCCCTTCTCGTCCATGTAGCGCTCGATGCCCGGCAGGATCTCGCGGATGATGCCGAAGCCGAAGTGCATGACGGCGGTACACACCTGAACGGTCGTGGCACCCAGCAGGATGAATTCCACCGCATCGCGCCAATTCTCCACGCCACCGATCCCGCTGATCGGTAGGTCCACCTCGGGGTGCTGGGCGCAGTTCTTCACCATGTTGAGCGCGATGGGCTTCACGGCCGGACCGCAATAGCCGCCGTTGGTGCTCTTGCCATCCACGATCGGGTAGGGCACGAAGTTGTCAATGTCCACCCCAACGATGCTCTGGATGGTGTTGATCAGCGAGATCGCGTCACTTCCACCAGCCCTTGCTGCCCGCGCCGGACGCGTGATGTCCGAGATGTTCGGCGTGAGTTTGGTGATCACCGGAACCTTGGCTACTTCCTTCACCCACTCCACGATCGTCTGTAGCACCTTCGGCTCCTGCCCTACCGCGCTGCCCATGCCGCGCTCGCACATGCCGTGCGGACAACCGAAATTCAGTTCGATGCCGTCGGCACCGGCGTTCTCCACGTCGCGGATGATGCTGTGCCACTCTTCGCGCGTCTCCACCATGAGCGAGGCGATCACCGCATGATCCGGGAAGCGCTTCTTCACCTCGCTGATCTCGCGCAGGTTGTCCTTCAGCGGCCGGTCGGTGATGAGCTCGATGTTGTTGAAGCCCACCATGCGCTTATCGCGGTAGTTCACGCTGCCGTAGCGGCTGCTCACGTTCACCACCGGTACACCGAGCGTCTTCCACACGGCGCCACCCCAGCCCGCGTCGAAGGCCTTCATGATCTGGTAGCCGGAGTTTGTCGGTGGGGCCGAGGCAAGCCAGAACGGATTGGGACTCTTGATGCCGGCGAGGTTCGTTCTCAGATCTGCCATTGTCGATCAGATAATTAGATGATCAGAAGATCAACCCTTCCGATCGTTCAGGTAACTGTGTATCCCGTGCGCTGCCTTCTTTGCTTCAGCGGCGGCATTCACCACTTCCACGCCACCGTTCACCGCATCCCCTGCGGCGAAGTATTTCGGGTTGCTCGTCTGGTAGTGCTCGTTCACCACGATGCGTCCGCGGTCGTCGAGGATGCGGCTCTTTTGTTCAATCTTCACGCCAGGGACCTGCTCCAGTAGCTCCACCTGCTTGCCCTGGCCGGTGCCGAGCAGCACCATGTCGCATGGCTCGACGAACTCGCTGCCGGGGATCGCTTCGATCTTACCGTATGCAGCCTTGTTCCGGATGAACTTCACCCCGGTCACTGTGCCGTTGCCCATCACTTCGACCGGCGTCACATTGAACAAGGTTCTCGCACCGCTCTTCTTGGCCAGGTCGAACTCGAAGCCGTACGCGCCCATCTCCTCAGGACCGCGACGATAGGCGATGATCACGCTCTCGGCGCCCATGCGGCAGCTCTCGCTCGCAGCGTCCATGGCCGTATTGCCGCCGCCCAGCACGATCACCTTGTTGCCGACGGGTGTCATGTGGTGCTTCATCCGCAGTTCCTCCACATATTCCAATGCCCCCATCACACCCTTCTTCTCCTCACCCGGAATGCCCAGGGTCGAGGTGCCGCCCAGCCCGATGCCGATGAAGATGGCGTCATAAACCTTCTCCAGGTTCTCGAAGTCGGCACGACC
>JAKQEI010000046.1 GCA_029573495.1 Bacteroidota bacterium
CCCATAGGCTCCGGCGTCACCGGTGCTCAGATCCAGATCGTAGTATGGTGCGGCGGGATTACCGCCGTCGATGGCCGAAGCACCGGCCTGCAGGGAACCATCCGCGTCCAGGGTGATCAGCTGGTCCGTGGTGTTGTTGCCGGCGAAGGTGAAGCCCGTGCTCACGGGGATGGAGGTGTTGGAGGAAACGTGGTTGAAGTAGACGTTGATCTGCCCCTGATTGCCGCTGTCGTTGTTGATGCCCCGGTTGGTGCCGGACCAGGTGCGTGTCACCACGTTGTTCATCACCTCCCAGATGGAACCAGTGTTCGTGTTCGCCAGGCTGATGCCATAGGTCGTGAAGTTGCCTGTGTAGGCCGTTATCGTGTTGTTCCAGATGTAGTTGGCCACCCCGTTAGGCGGCCCTTCCCACACCTCGATCCCCATCCAACCGTGTTGGATGTAGTTGTTCCGGATGTGGACGTTCTGCCCGAGGGTACTGACGAAGACCCCCTCGTAACTCACGCTGCTCTTGACCTTGTTCCCGATCACCGCTGCCGTGTCGATGGACGCGCCGGCGCCCGTGGTGATGATGCTGATGCCTTCATCGCTGATGTTGCTGCCATC
Source organism: Bacteroidota bacterium (assembly GCA_029573495.1). Taxonomy (GTDB): domain Bacteria; phylum Bacteroidota; class Bacteroidia; order Flavobacteriales_F; family PHOS-HE28; genus PHOS-HE28. Next base: position 607 of record JAKQEI010000046.1, read on the forward strand.
GATGTCGTTGCCCACCACGTTCCCGAAGTTGATGGACACGGTGCCGTTCTGCAGGGTATTCCCAATGACGTGTGCGTGGATGGCGTTCGTGGCGAGCGAAATGCTCCCGTTCACGAAGAACCCGTCGATCACCCGGACGGTCATCGACCGGGTGGCTGCTGTGCCGCTGAAGGTGATGCCCCCCGAGGTGTTCCTCATGCCATTGATGAGCACTTCACGGCCCGCTGCACAGGCGATGGTATAGGTACCCTGCACGATGAAGAAGCCGTCGTTGGCGTAGCTCAGGAACTCGAGGCTGTGATCCACCGTGATGTTCTCGATCCAGGGGATGTCGCCTGCGCGGTTCTTGATGATGATGCGGTCGCCATCGGAGGCGGCGGCCACGGCCGAAGCGATGTTCGAATAGGTCGGTGACACGCCGAATTCCTCCACGATGCGGTCCACAGCGGATGCGTTCAGCGTGATGATGGATAAGAGCAATGCCGGAAAGGTCTTCTTCATGGGTATGTGATGACGGGGCGGAAAGGTAATGACGAGGTCCTTGGCACCCTTTCACTTCCCAAAGAGGTGCTCCAAGAGGAAGTGGTCCGGTGCGAACACGGGTAGCTGGGAGAACTTCCAGTCGCGCTTGTCGTAGGTAATGACCGAGGTGCACCCGGCATCGACCGCTGAGAAGGACTGTAAGCCATCCTCAATGTCAGTGATACTTACGGGCACAGGCGCTGAAGCGCGTACTCATTCGCGCACCGTGACGAGGATATTGGCGTCGATGATAAATGCGATTGAGGGGCATGGGGGAGTGCAGTTTCACACAGAGGACGCAGAGGAACGCAGCGCGACGATCTAACTCTGCGCTCTCTGCGCCTCTGCGTGAGTCTTCCTATCTCTTCCTCCGACTCGCCAGGTGACCCTTCTTCACGTTCCGCTCGGCGGCGTTCTTGCGCATTGGTCACCTCGCCTTCCAGAGAGAGGGCTCGGTTATCAGCCCGCTACCCATGTCGACTATCATCCCAGTGATCAGGATCGTGTACAGATGCGTCGCGAAAGGGATCAACCGGTCCCAATCATCCGATCCATCAGAAAAGTGAGCCTTCGAGGAGATCACCTCGACTGTGCTGGACGTCAAAACACGGTGGTCATCGTAGACCGCATCATGGTGCGACTGTTCTACATCACATGCAGGATAGATCTCACGGTAGTCCATGATCCGGCCATTGCCCGGGTCCATGGTCATCAGAAAGCTGAATGAGCATACGCCGCCCACTTGGAACCACCCCTGATCCGTTTGAATACTATCGACATCGCCTATCCATAGCAAAGCCGCCCACAGCGAATCGTTCATTGCCCAAGCTGTGTCCACGCTGATCTCATTGCGATCGTATCCTGTGGCTAAGGTGTCGAAGGCCGGATCCTCCCCTATCGTCGGCGCAATATCCACTTGACCACGACCCTGTATGGCAAGCATGAGAAGCCCGACAATTGCAGCGATGGGCTTCATTATCAGATCATCTCATTCTCTGATCTTCTGATCGACCTACCTCCTCATCCCCTGCATCTGCTGCATCTGCCGCATCATGTTCTGCATCTTGCTTTTGTCCCCCATCATCTTCATCATCTTCCGCATCTCCTCGAACTGCTTCATCAATTTGTTCACCTCCTCGATGCCGCGACCACTGCCCTTCGCCAGGCGCGCGCGACGTGTGCCATTGATCACTGATGGGTTCTTGCGCTCCTCGGGCGTCATGCTCTGAATGATCGCCTCGATGCCCTTGAAAGCATCGTCGGGGATGTCGATGTTCTTGATCGCCTTGCCCACGCCGGGGATCATACCCATGAGGTCCTTCATGTTCCCCATCTTCTTGATCTGCCCGATCTGCTCCAGGAAATCGTCGAAGCCGAACTGGTCCTTCGCGATCTTCTTGTTCAGCTCGCGGGCGGCCTTCTCGTCGAACTGCTCCTGCGCGCGCTCCACCAGGCTCACTACATCGCCCATGCCGAGGATGCGCCCCGCCATGCGGTCCGGGTGGAACTCGCCCAGCGCCTCCATCTTCTCCCCCGTGCCGATGAACTTGATCGGCTTGTCCACCACGCTGCGGATGGAAAGCGCCGCACCGCCGCGCGCATCGCCGTCGAGCTTCGTCAGCACCACGCCGTCGATGTTCAGTCGCTCGTTGA
>JAKQEI010000053.1 GCA_029573495.1 Bacteroidota bacterium
GGGCTGCGGATCTTGCCAAGGGCCTTGGTGCTTACGTGGGTGTATATCTCTGTGGTCGTGCTGGAGCTGTGCCCAAGCAAGGCCTGAATATAGCGCAGGTCTGTTCCCTTCTCCAAGAGGTGCGTCGCAAAGCTGTGTCGGAGGGTATGTACCGTGGCTGGCTTGGTGATGCCGGCCTTGTCCTTGGCACGATGAAAGATGACCTGAACGCTGCGTGGCGAGTAGGGCCCACCATCCGGCCCTTCGAACAAATGTCGTTTCGGCTTGTATCGGCCCAGATAGTTCTCCACTGTGGCCATCGCCTTCTGGCTCAACAGGGTGATGCGGTCCTTGTTGCCCTTGCCGCCACGCACCAGGAGTTGCCCACGGTCCACAATGAGGTCCTGGCGCTCCAAGGCCAACAGTTCGCTGAGCCGAAGTCCTCCGGAGTAGATGAGCATAAGTATGCAACGGTGCTTGAGGTTGTCCACTCCGCGCAGCAGGGCGGCAATCTCCTCTTCGCTGAGCACGGTGGGCAGCTTCTTCTCCTTCCGCGGCCGCTCAATGAAGGTGACCCGTTGCGCATCTCCAAGCACCTGCGTGTAGTAGTAGCGGATGGCGTTCACCGCCTGGTTCAACGTGCTGTTACTCACCTTGCGCATGGTGGCCAGGTGGTGCTGGAAGGCTTCAATGTCTTCCGTGCCGATGTTCTTCGGGTGCTTGTGTTGTACATATTGGAAGAGCTGTCTGGTGGCACCGAGGTACACCTCTATGCTGCGCGGACTGTAGCGGGCCACTTCCATCTTGCGGCGCATGGCACCGAGGGCTTCAACTTGTCCGGGTGTTAACGGCAGAGCTGCCACTTGGGACTCCGTTCGTGCGTTGGTGGATGATACGACCGGCTTCGAAGCGCCTGTCGGTTGGATGGAGGACCGGTGCGTAGCCTGCTCATGGGACGTTCCGGGTGCATCGATCTTCTTCCGCAACCCATTCATGTCCACCCACGCCACGCCTTTGAACGCGGTGAAGATGTTCTTCAGATCCTCCGGTGTATTCGGGGTGTACCAACGCTTGTGCGTGGCGCTCCACCTGGCACCGGCGCGCTTGGCTGCCGCAATAAGCGTTGTGTCGTAAGGGCATTCAATGCCGATGCATCGCTTCGCATCGTGCACCAAGTGCTCGAGGTGAACAGACCGCTTGCCGGTTTTCTCGTCCATGGCCGAGAAACAAGATAGCACGGCCTGGGGATCTCTTTGGCGCGCTCACTCCTTCAGAAAGCCCTCCACCAAGCGCCCTTCGGCCGTGGTCAGCACGCAGCGGTAGCTTCCGGGTGCCAGCTCACGCAGGTCCATGCGCTCGGTTGTTG
>JAKQEI010000066.1 GCA_029573495.1 Bacteroidota bacterium
ACGGCCATGCAGCTCGCCATCGACGCCTTCGGTCCCATCGCGGACAACGCCGGTGGCATCGCGGAGATGAGCGGCCTGCCGAAGGAGGTCCGTGAGCGCACCGACATCCTGGACGCGACCGGCAACACCACCGCCGCCACCGGCAAGGGCTTCGCCATCGCATCCGCCGCCTTGACCGCCCTTGCGCTCTTCGCGGCCTACGTGGGTCTCGCTGGCATCACCGCCATCGACATCTACAAGGCCAACGTGCTCGCCATGTTGTTCGTCGGCGGCATGATCCCCTTCCTCTTCAGCAGCATAGCCATCAGCGCCGTGGGCAAGGCCGCCATGGACATGGTGAAGGAGGTGCGTCGCCAGTTCCGCGAGATCCCGGGCATCATGGAGTACAAGGCGCAGCCCGAGTATGAGAAGTGCGTGGCCATCAGCACGCAGGCCTCCATCCGCGAGATGATCCTGCCTGGTGCCCTGGCGTTGCTCAGCCCCATCATCGTGGGCTTCGCCTTTGGTCCCGAGGCCCTCGGTGGCCTGCTCGCCGGCATCACCGTGAGCGGCGTGCTCATGGGCATCTTCCAGAACAACGCCGGTGGCGCCTGGGACAATGCGAAGAAGAGCTTCGAGAAGGGCGTGCTTATCGACGGCCAGACCTACAAGAAGGGCAGCGACCCCCACAAGGCCGCCGTGACCGGTGACACCGTGGGCGACCCCTTCAAGGACACCTCGGGCCCTTCGATGAACATCCTCATCAAGCTGACCTCCATCGTGGCGCTCATCATCGCACCGCACATCAATGAAGCGGGCCACGATGCGCATACGAACATCGAGCCGGTGCAAAAGGTCGAGGTGGTGAACGTGGTGGATGGTCACCTGGATGCACAGAGCCACTGAGCACTTCACGCCAGGTGAACGACCCCGCCATCGGCGGGGTCGTTCATTTCAAGGACATGATGGACCACCACGGATTGACCGATGCGGAGCTCGTTGAGCAGATGCACAACGCATCGCTCTCTCCAGCGCTCTTCAACCATGAGGCACACCTGCGGCTGGGCTGGCTCATGGTCCGGATGCACGGTGCCGGACCGGCGGAGGAACTCCTCTGCCAGCTGATCCAGAACTACGCCAGGGCCATTGGTGAGGCGGAGATGTTCGACCGCGCATTGACCATCTCGGCCACCAGGGTCATCACGTTGTGCATGGCGCGCTCACGTTCCTCGGACTTCACAACGTTCATGGCTGAGTTCCCTGCGCTCAAGAACGACTTCCGTTCGCTTCTGCTGGCCTGCAACGAACGGGGGTAACTGGACTGGATCAGATCATGTCCTGATCGGGAGCGAAGAAGCCCCGCCATGTGGGCGGGGCTTCTTCGCAAGGCGTTCGAGCAGAGCTTAACGCTTCTTCGCAACCTTCTTCGCTGTGGTCTTGGCCGCCGGTTTGGGACCGCCCTTGCCGTTCTTGCTCGGGGCCGGGGTCTTCGTCACTTTGGCCGCGGCCTTCGGTGTCGGTGGTTCTTTCAGCGCTTTGCCGGCCTTCGCGGGGCTCTCCATCGGGAACAGTCCGTGGATCTCCGCATCGATCCGGCTGATGATCTTGCCCAGGTCCTCCGGGTCGGTGTGGAAACTGTTGTCCTCCACATCGATCACCAGCAACTTGCCTTTGTCGTAGGTCTGGATCCAGGCTTCGTAGCGTTCGTTCAAACGCTTCAGGTAGTCGATGCTGATGCTGTTCTCATAGTCACGACCACGCTCACTGATCTGCTTCACCAATTTGTCCACCGGTGCCTGCAGGTAGATCAACAGGTCCGGCGGAGTGATGCTGTGGTCCATGTTCTGGAACAAGCGGAAGTAGTTCTCGAAGTCACGCGTCGTCATCAGCCCCATGGCGTGCAGGTTCGGCGCGAAGATGAACGCATCCTCATAGATGGTGCGGTCCTGGATCACATTGCGGCCACTGGAGCGGATCTCCAGCAACTGCTCGAAACGTGAGTTCAGGAAGAAGATCTGCAGGTTGAAGCTCCAACGCTGCATGTCCTTGTAGAAGTCGAAGAGGTAGGGATTGTTGTCCACCGCCTCCTGCAGTTGGTCCCATTTATAGTGTCGGGCCAGCAGCTGGGTGAGGGTCGTCTTTCCGGAACCGATGTTGCCTGCGATCGCGATATGCATGATGATGTACGGAAGAGTTGGCGAAGATACCCGCACCCCGGTATCGCATGGCCAATGTGGATAAGTCGTGCTCCTCTCAAGGTCGGCTGACCGCCTCGTGGATGACGATGCCGGATGACGTGAGCACGTATGCGCGTCCACGTTCGATGCGGAAGTCGATCAGTCCTTCGAGCAGGCTTTCCGGCAGAGGGATCGGGTCGATCGCGAAGGACCGCATATCGTACACCTGGGGCTGACCTCGTTGGACGAAGTACAGGGACCCACTGCGCACCTCGAAGCTGCTCACCTCCTTCAAGGGAATGGTCTTCATGTAGGTCCCGAAGAGGTCGAACACGAGGATGCCGTTCGTCGGGTCGTTCATGTAGAGGCGGCTGTCGAATTCCTGCATCGCGATGGGAGCGGGGGAGATCCCCAGCAATTGATCCAAACGCCCGGTATTGGCCAGCTTGCGCAGTTGCGCGTCCACGCGGATCAGGCCGAGCTCCTGCTGGTCGAAGAACCAGAAGCTGTTCTGCACGCTGGCACAGGCGAGCACCACCTGCGGGAAGCCATTGCGCGGCAGGTTGAGCACGCTCCCCTGCACGGCGAGGGTATTGTCCAGCATGGCCAACTGGCCTTGCTCTTGGGAGAAGATGAGCGGCTTAAGGGAATAGAACGCGTCGAGGTGGCTGATCGGCCCGAAGGTCTTCAGGCTGTTGCGGAGCCACGAGGCTCCCTGCGCATTGTACAGTTCCAGCTCGTCGCCGCGGAGCACGTACATGTTCCCCACTTCGTCCGTGGTGAAGGCGTCCACCGGGCCGGGCACCACGGGCTTCGATTGCGCCACCGATCCGCTTAGCGTCAACAGTCCGGTGAAGAGCAGGGTGCAACGGTGCGGTATCATGCCGGGATGGGTGCGAGCAGGCTTTCGATCAGGTGGCGGTCGTTGCAAAGCCGGGGAACCTTGTGCTGCCCGCCGAGCTTGCCACGCTGTTTCATCCACGCATAGAACGTGCCAGCCGACACCGCATGCACCCGTGGTGGACCCAGGGCCATATCGCCACGACGCTTGGCATCGTAGTCCGAGTTGATGGCACGCATGGTACGGTCCATCTCCTGCACGAAGGTGTCAAGGTCCACAGGCGGTGTGCTGAACTCGATGATCCATTCGTGACCGCCCCGGGCGCCCGTGTCCATGTACACGGGACCTGCCGTGTACTCGTTCACCACGGCTCCGGTGGCCTGGCACGCGGCCTCGATCCCTTTATCCGCGTTCTCCACCACGAGTTCCTCCCCGAAGGCGTTGATGAAGCTCTTGATCCGACCACTCACCTGGATCCGGTACGGCTTCCTGCTCGTGAAGCGTACCGTATCGCCCGGCATGTAGCGCCACAATCCACCATTCGTGCTGATCACGATGGCATAGGGGACATTCACTTCCACCTCGTGCACGAGCAGGGTGCGCGGTCTCTCGGAACCCAGTTCCTCGAGGGGCATGAACTCATAGAAGATCCCATAATCGAGCATCAACAACATGTCATCTGCTCCGCGCCGATCCTGGATGGCGAACGATCCCTCGGAGGCGTTGTAGCTCTCGAGGTAGTTCATGTTCGGTGAAGGGATCAACGCCTCGAACTGCGCCCGGTAAGGGCGGAAGCTCACGCCGCCATGCATGAAGAGCTCCAGATTGGGCCATACCTCCAGGATGTTCTTCTTGCCGGTGAGGTCAAGGATGCGGTGCATCAGGATGAGCGTCCAGGAGGGCACGCCCGCGATGCAGCTCACGTCCTCGCGCATGGTCTCCCTTGCCATCCGTTCGATCTTCTCCTCCCAGTTCTCCATCAAGGCCGTTTCGATGACCGGTGTGCGGCGGACTTCCACCCACATCGGCAGGTTGCGGATGATGATCGCACTGAGGTCACCGCTGTATGCATCGGCCCTGAACTGTTCCAGGGTGCTGCTACCACCCACGACCAGGCTCATGCCCTGGTACAACTTGCTCTCGGGGAATTGCTGGTAATGGAAAGCGAGCAGGTCCTTGCCGCCTTTGTAGTGGCAGTCCTCCAGGGCTTCGCGGCTCACAGGGATGTACTTGCTCCGGTCGCTGGTGGTGCCGCTGCTCTTGGCGAACCAGCGTGCGTCCGTCGGCCACAACAGGTTCTGCTCTCCCTTGCGCAGGCGGGCCACATAGGGTTTCACATCCTCGTAGTCCTGGATGGGAACGCGCGCCCGGAACGCATCAGGGTCGCTGATCGTCTCGTAACCGTGCTTTCGGCCCCATTCGGTATACCGCGCGCTCTGCACGAGGTAATGGAAGACCTCGAGCTGGGCCATGCTCGGGTTCTCCTTGAACAGGTCGACCTGCTGCAGGCGTTTCTTCAGCAGATAGGAGACGAGCGCGTTCACGGCGGTGGGGAAGAGGGTGGGGTGGCGGTCCTATCTTCAGCCCAAAAGATACGCACAGCTCCGAATGAACGATGGTTCCCCTCTTCGCAAGATGCTCACCGGCCTCGACGGTCAGGTGTCGTACGCCCTTCCGTTGCTCGATGGCCCCTTGGAGCTCGCCCCCTATATCGGAGCACCGTTCACCTTGCGCGCCACGGGTGTGCTGAGCTGTGTGAGCTGCGGTCGACGGGTGAAGAAGCTCTTCGCCCAGGGCTTCTGCTACCCCTGTCTCACGACCGCTCCGGAAGCGGCCGAATGCATCGTGCGCCCGGAGTTATGCAGGGCGCATCTTGGTGAGGGCCGGGATCCGGAATGGGAGCATGAGCACCATGATACCGAGCACGTCGTCTACCTCAGCTTCACAGGTGCGGTCAAGGTGGGGGTCACGCGCAGCACCCAGGTACCGGTGCGCTGGATCGATCAGGGTGCGGTCTCAGCACTCATCATCGCGCGTGTTCCTTATCGCCAGCTGGCAGGCCTCATCGAGGTCGACCTCAAACGCATACTTGCCGATCGAACCAATTGGCGGGCCATGTTGAAGCGCGTTCCACCGGACCATGCCGCCCTGTTCGCTGCGCGCGATCAGGCCCGGCTCGCCTTGCGGGAGGACCTTCAGCAACATCTTCTGATGGACGAGGTCCCCATGGATATCGCCTATCCCGTGCTCGCCTACCCGCCCAAGGTGGTCAGTATCTCCTTGGAGAAGCAGCCCGTGATCTCCGGAAGACTGATGGGGGTCAAGGGCCAATACCTGCTCTTCGAGGATGGTCGGGTCTTCAACGTGCGCAACCACAGCGGCCACCATGTCACGGTGGACCCACCGGACGCGGCGATGTAACCTTCTCCTGGTCACCTCCGTTCAACCAGCAGGTTTTGGTCAGTGAACTGATCGTTAGGGCAAGCGAGGGGCTCCGGCTTTCCGGGGCCCCTCGTGGTTCATACGGGTCCCCTTCAGCGGATCTCCAGGTCGAAGGGCATGCGTGCCTGGATGCCTGTGCGCTCAGTGGCGCGTTGGGCTTTCTGGTACTGCTTCAGCATCGCTGCGTCCTCTCCCAGTACCTGGGCAGCTACCCATGAGCGGGCCGTGCCGTTCAGGTCCTCCATGATCTGCTGGAAGAGGTCCTTCTGCTTGGGCAGTTCCACCCGCTTGTAGTCGCTGATGTTCGCCAGCTCGGCGGCTTTCAGAATGGCCGCTTCAAGGCCACCGATCCCATCCACCAGCCCTAGGCGCAGGGCATCCGTGCCGGTCCACACCCGGCCTTGGCCGATGCTGTCCACCTGGGCCACGGTCATCTTCCGACCATCGGCCACGCGTTGTTTGAAGCCGTCATAGAACTCATCGATGTAACTCTGGATGATGCGCTTCTCCTCGTTGCTCAGCGGGCGGCTCACAGTGAACATGTCGGCATGCTCGTTCGTCTTCTCCCCATCGAAGGTGATGCCGAGCTTGTTCTTGAAGAAGCCCTGCATGTTGGGGATGATCCCGAAGACACCGATGGATCCGGTGATCGTCGTGCTTTCGGCAAGGATGTAGGAGGCGGGTGCGCTGATGTAGTATCCACCCGACGCCGCTACATCACCCATGCTCACCACCACGGGCTTCACCCTGGTGCAGAGCTCCACTTCGCGCCAGATCACATCGCTGGCCAGACCACTGCCCCCTGGGCTGTTCACCCGCAGCACCACCGCTTTGATCGTGCTGTCCTCCCGCGCTTTGCGAATGGTCGCGCTCAGATCGGTGCTTCCGATGGTCCCTTCACTGCTCTCGCCGCTCATGATGTCACCTTCCGCATACACCACCGCCAGCTTGCCATTGCTGGCCGGCCGTTCCATATCCGCCGGGGTGAAGGACCGTGCATACTTCCCAAGGGAGACCAGCTCCAGGTCCTCGTCCGTGGGAATGGACATGCGCTCATGCAGGTCGGCGATGAGCTCATCGCGGAAGATCGTACCATCCACCAGGCCCAGACGCTTGGCATCGTCGGCGTTGCGGACAAGGAGGCTGTCCGCAATGAAGTTCAACCGGGCCTTGTCCAACCCACGAGCCTCGGCCACGGCTCCGAGCATCTCATCCCACAAGCCATCCAGGATCACGCGGTTCTGCTGGCGGTTCGCCTCGCTCATATGGTCTTCGGTGAAGACCTCCCCGAAGCTCTTGAACCTGTTGTTGCTGCCGCGGATGAACTGGATGTCGATGTCGAGCTTCTCGAACATGCCCTTGAAGAACATGTATTCGCTGCGCAGGCCATGGAACTGCACATCCCCGCGCGGTTGCAGGTACACTTTGTCAGCGGCGGTGGCCAGGTAGTAGGCGCCCTGCGAGTAGGTGTCACTGTACGCGATCACCGGCTTGCCGCTCTCCTTCTTGAAACGGACGAGCTTCTCACGGATCTCCTTCACCGTGGCGAAGCCCGCTTCCAGGCCGCTCAGGTCAAGCAGCACGCCCGTGATGTGGTCATCGGACTTGGCGTTCTCCAAGCTGGCCAGCACCTGGTTCAGGCCGATGGGGCTCGCACCCTTGAACGGACCGAAGTTCAGCAGCAGGTCATCGTTCGAACCACGGTCCACGATGGCCTGGTCAAGTTCCAGATGCAGGATGCTTCCTTCCTGCACCGTGGTCGGTTTCGCCTTCGCGCTGAACCCGCTGCCGATAGCGACCAGTGAACCGATGAAGAGGAAGAGGAGCACGACACCGATCAAGAGGGTGCCGAGCATCGAAGCGAACATGAACTTGAGGAACTGGCGCATGGCGTTGGTCTTTTCGTGGGACGAAACTACCGGGATGAGCAGAAGGACCGGCGCCTCGATACATGAGCGGGTCGGTCGGTGGATGGGAGGCTGCTGCGGATAGCTTTGCCGCATGCCCGAGCGGGAGGTGGTGTTGCTTCTGGGTGCCGATCTCGGCGACCCGGTCGCGCAGTGCGATCAGGCGGAACGGGCGATAGCGGAACGGATCGCGCCGGTCATCGCCCGCAGCCGCGATCACTGGACCAGGCCCTGGGGCTTCTCCGCGGACACGCTCTTCCTGAACCGTGCGCTCCTGTTGCGTACGGGGATGGATCCACGGTCCATGCTGGCCACCTGCCTGGCCATCGAAGCGGAGCTCGGAAGGGTCCGCTCCACCAAGCCCGGCCCTGCATCCCGCACCATCGATATCGATATCCTGCTCATGGGTCCGGACATCATGGCCACCGATGCCCTGCATATCCCACATCCACGCCTCCACCTGCGCCGCTTTGCCCTGGCGCCGCTGTGTGACCTATGGCCGGGCTGGGAACACCCCGTCCTGCACCGGACAGCACTTCAATTGCTTGACGCCATCCCATTCCATTGATGCCGTTCCATTCCTACATCGCGGTCGAAGGCCTGATCGGAGCGGGCAAGACCACCCTGGCACGACGCCTGGCCGCGGCCTGGGGCGGCCGCCTGGTGCTGGAGGAATTCGAGGACAATCCCTTCCTGCCCCGGTTTTACGAGGACCCCGATCGCTACGGCTTCTCGGTGGAGCTGTCCTTCCTGGCCCAGCGCTACCATCAGCTCAAACGGGTCACGGAGCAGGACCTCTTCAGCGCATGCACCATCGCCGATTATTCCATCGGCAAATCCGTGGTATTCGCCAACGTCACGCTACAGCCCGACGAGTACGGACTTTTTCGCGACCTGTATCGGATCATGTACGCCGACCTGCCCCGGCCTGAGCTCATCGTCTACCTCCATCTCGACATGGAGCGGGTGCAGGAGCGCATCAAAGCGCGTGGTAGGACTTATGAACAAAGTATCCCCATCGAATACCTCGCGCGGCTACAGGAGCGCTACCTGGATCATCTGCAGAAGCTGCCTGATGACCGGGTATTGGTCGTGGACCTGCAGGACCGGGATCTCTTGAAGGACGCATCGGCCTTTGAAAAGCTCGTGTCCATTCTTGCGGGAGAAGTCGACCGGGGCTATCAGGTCATCACCCTCTGATACACCTCCGTATGTGGACAAGTGCGCAAAGGCCAATGGAACAGCCTCTCGGACGGGTGGTTAGCTTTGCGCCCTAAGAACAAGAACCAAGCATCGAACTTCATGGAAAAGCGTCACCTGAAGGGACTCTCCCTCATGTCCGTCAGCCTGATCGCCCTCGCAGGGTGCGGCGGTATCGGCAAGATGAACAAGTATGTGGAGAACATCAAGTACACGGTGGACCCCGACCCGCTCATCGTGCAGGGTGACTCCGTTGCCGTGAACATCAACGGCAATTTCCCGGGCAAGTACTTCTACAAGAAGGCCCAGGTGGAGCTGACGCCTACGCTGGTGTATACCGGCGGGGAAACGCCCTTCAAGACCGCCTATTTCCAAGGGGAGGGTGCCGTGGGTAACAACACGGTCATCCCATATGAAACGGGCAAGGCCTTCAACTATTCCCACAAGGTGGCCTATACCCCTTCCATGGAGACCAGCGAGCTCATGGTGAAGATCCTGGGCAAACAGGGCAAGGATGGCAAGAAACAGATGGAGTTCACCCCGGTGAAGATCGCCGATGGGGTGATCACCACGCCCTACCTGGTGGTGAGCGATGACAAGGTACTGCTTGCCAAGGACGCTTTCCAGCGCATCACGGACCACAGCCAGGATGCCACCATCAACTACCTGGTGAATTCCAGCGTGGTGCGTCCCACTGAGCTGAAGGACGTCGACGTGAAGGCGCTCGCCGACTTCATCAAGACCATGAAGGGCAATGTGAACCTTGCCGCCAAGGGGGTCAGCATCGATGCCTGGGCCAGCCCCGAAGGGGAACTGAGCAAGAACGAGAACCTGGCCGACGACCGTGCCAAGAGTGCCAAGAGCTGGGTGAAGGGCGAGCTGATGCGCGCCAAGAACGACAGTGCCAAGGCCGATGCCTTCTACACCCTGAACCCGCGCGGTGAGGACTGGGAGGGCTTCAAGCGCGCCATGCAGGCCAGCACCACCGTGCCGGACAAGGACCTCGTGCTCCGCGTCCTCGAGATGTACCCCGACCTGAGCAAGCGTGAGGAGGAGATCCGGAACATGGCGGCCACCTACAAGGAGATCGCCGAGCAGATCCTGCCCCAGCTGCGCCGCAGCGAGGTGAAGCTGAACTACCAGCGCATCGGCAAGACGGATGCCCAGCTCACCGAGATGAGCCGCACGATGCCGGACAGCCTGAACGTGGAGGAGCTGCTCTTCGCCGCCACCCTCACCAACGACCTCAACGAGCAACTGCGCATCTACAAGGAGACCGAGCGCGTTCACCCCAACGACCATCGCGCAGCCAACAATGTGGGTTACGTGTACATGTTGCAGAATAAGTTAGATGAAGCGGCTGCACAGTTCACCAAGGCCAACGGCATCCAGGACAACCCGATCAGCACGAACAACCTCGGCGTGGTGGCCCGCCTGAAGGGCGACCGCAAGAAGGCGACCGAGATGTACACCAAGGCGATGGCCGCCGGTCCTGAGGTGAAGTACAACCAGGGCATCATCGACATCCAGAACGGCAACTACAGCAGCGCCAGCAGCAACTTCGGCGGCACCAAGAGCGTGAACGCCGCCCTGGCCAAACTGCTGGGTGGTGATGCGGCCGGTGCGCAGAGCATCCTGGACGGCGCCACGGACAAGGACACGGCCACGGGCCACTACCTCGCTGCCATCATCGCAGCGCGCCAGAGCAACTGCGCTGGTGCCGCCAGCAGCCTGGGCATGGCCATCCAGAAGGACGGCGGCCTGCGCGACAAGGCGCTGAAGGACCTCGAGTTCCGCAACTGCAAAGGCAGCTTGGGTCTCTGATCCGGGTATTGAACGATCGGGAAGCCCCTGCGCGAGCGGGGGCTTCTTCGTTTACCTTCGGGGTGATGTGCGGGAGAATGGAGTATGAACCCTTCGG
>JAKQEI010000079.1 GCA_029573495.1 Bacteroidota bacterium
GCTTGCGGGTGCGGATCATGGACGGCAGCGGCCGGATCGTGGGTAACTTCCTTGCGCCGGAAGGCATGCAGCGAATGGAACTGCCCATCGCCCACCTCGAAGGTGGCAGCTACACCGTGCAATTGCTGACGGAGAAGGGTGAACCGCATGCGCGCACCCGCTTCGTGAAGCATTGAGCACCTGAATAAGAACGCAGCAGGGCCGCCCACGGGCGGCCCTGTTCGTTCGGGGGTGTCGCTGAGGGCGATTCGGACCGGACCACCGCTTCCTGGACCACATCTCAAGAATGCCCTTCGGGCTGCGCGAGGGTCTTTCGCGTCCATGCTTCGTTGCCGGAACCTCACAGAACACCCGACCATGCTCGGTTCCGCCGCCTCGCCTGAACGCGAGATCCCTCTCGCTCGCTTCCAAAAGCAATATTGAGATGCGCTCTGCCGACCTCGGTATCTTTGCAGGACCTGTGATGCGTGCCCTCCGGATATCCCTTCTCCTGCTGCTTCTCCTGGTGCATTCCGGCGGACGAAGCCTGGAGCCCGCACCCTACGCGGTGAGCGTCTTCGGCATCAGTTTGAGCACCGGGCTCAACAACCAGCTCTACACCATCTTCATCGTGAAGGAGTTCGAAGGCCAGGTGATCCAGGCGGACCCCATCACCCGCGAACAGTTCGTCCTGCAAGCCCAGGGCATCGTGGAAAGCCGCGCGAACCCGGCCAGGGAGAACTTCTTCCGCAAATACGAGGTCTCCCTCTGCGTTCCGGAGGGTCCGGACACGGCAGGCCGCTACGTGGCCGATTGCCCGGTGTTCGACGACCTGTGGAAACTGCGCTTCTGGGATTATCCGTTCCGGCTGCAGGAAGGGCAGCACCCCGGCAAGGGTTGGGCCGAGAAGCGGGAAGCGCCTTCACCCCGGCAACTCCTGCTGCTCACCAATTACGGGATCATGCATGCGAACGACATCGCCCGCGGGGAGAACGCCTTCCACCTGCTGCGCGATGTGGGCGACAGTTCCTGGGTGGACAACTACCGGAAGGGGTATTGATCGGTGAGGGAGGTGAGGGAGGTAAGGGAGGTGAAGGAAGTGAGGGGGGTGAGGGAGGTGAGGGAGGTGAGGGAGGTGAGGGAGGTGAGGGAGGTGAGGGAGGTGAAGGGCGAAGGAGGAGGACTGAAGGAGGAGGACTGAAGGGCGAGGGTTGAAGGGCGAGGGCTGAAGGGCGAGGACTGAAGGGCGAAGGAGCAGGACTGAAGGAGGAGGGCTGAAGGGCGAGGGCTGAAGGATGAGAATTGAAGGATCACCACCATTCCAGGGTGACGACCGATGATCGCATAGTTGACCCGAGCACAGCAGCATGGACCCCGACCCGACCGAATTACTCGCCGCGCTAAGGGCCGGTGATCGGGTAGCGCTCGCGAAAACGATCACCTTGATCGAGAGCACGCGTCCAACGGACCGTGCGCTGGCCATCGACCTGCTTGACCACCTTGGTCCTGCGCAGGACACGGTGATGCGGTTGGGCATCACGGGGATCCCCGGCGTGGGCAAGAGCACCTTGATCGATGCGCTCGGTCGGCACGCGATCGAGCAGGGCCGTCGGGTCGCCGTGCTGGCCACGGACCCCAGCAGCCAACGTTCCGGTGGCAGCATCCTCGGTGACAAGACCCGGATGGACGCCCTGTCCCGCTCGGAACACGCCTTCATCCGCCCCAGCCCGAACAGTGGCATGCTCGGTGGGGTGGCGCGCCGCACGCGGGAGGCCATCCAATTGTGTGAAGCGGCGGGCTACGACCTGATCCTGGTGGAGACCGTGGGCGTGGGCCAGAGCGAAGCCGACGTGGACGGCATGACGGACCTGAACCTGCTGCTCACCATCGCCGGTGCGGGGGACGACCTCCAGGGGATCAAACGGGGCATCATGGAAAGCGCGGACGCCATCGTGGTGACCAAGACGCAGCACCTCGATGCGAAGATGCTCACCGCCACCGTACAGGCCTTGCACCACGCGATCCCATTCCTACCCGTGCGGGACAGCGGCCGCCGGCCGGTGGTGTTGCGGACGGATGCCCTGGCCGGCATCGGGATCGCGGAGCTGTGGTCGCATGTACATGGGCTGTTCGAACAGGACCTCGCCAGTGGCCGGGTCCGGGTCCGGCGCATGGAGCAGCAGGTGGGCTGGATGAAGCAGGCGATCGCCGAAGGTCTTCAGCGCCTGCTGAACGCGACACCCGGTATGGACCAGACCCTGGCCGACCTGACGGAGCAGGTGCGCACGGGACGGATGGGCGCATTGAAGGCCGCGGAAGCCGTGCTGGAAGCCTTCAGAACAGACGGCGCACGTCTTCCTTGATCGTCACCAGGCACTCCTGCGAGGGCGTGTGCGTGAGCTTGGCCACGTTCTCGAAGATCCGTCGGCTAAGTTCGGTCCCGGCGGGGGTATCCCCCGTCTGCTCGTAGCTCAGGTTGATCAGGCGGATCGTCTCCTCCTTCGCCTGCCGCACCTTCGCCCAGGCCTTGTCGCTCACGTAGATCTGCTGGGTCACGTTGTGTTCGAACTCCTCGCGGATCGTGGCCACCAGCTCGGCGTGGAACATCCGGGCGCTCATGTTGCCCTTGTGCACACGCAGGAGCAGGGCGCCTGGAGCGATCCGTTCCGCGAAGAGGGCCAGGCGCTCATAGGCCTGGAGGCGCATGGGCAGGGTATGCTTGTGATCATCCTTGCGCACCTCGGCCATGCGCTCGGCCGCACGTTCTGACGCCCGCGCGTTGAAGAACTGCTTGAGGATATAGAAGGCGGTGAGGAAGACCACCACCGAGGGCAGCACGGCCACGAGGACCTGTACGAGGGGATCGTTCATGGTTGAAAAGACGGTGGACGAATATCGGCATCCACACGCGCCTGTGGGACAACGCCCGGAAAGGGGTGGTTAGTTTTGCGCCCTTGAAGATCGCCGCGCTGGCCGTTCGCGACCCGTGCCGCCCTGAACAAGACCCCATGCGACTTTCCCCGACCGTTGCCGCCATCGCCGAACCGGCCACCCTGTTGATGGCCCGCCGGAGCCGCGAACTGCGCGCGCAAGGCCGCGACATCATCGACCTGAGCCTCGGTGAACCGGACCATGATCCGCCCGCCTTCGCGCTGGAGGCCGCACAGGAGGCCATCCGCGGGCCCTGGCACAAGTACCCACCGGTGAACGGCTACCTGGACGTGCGGCAGGCCATCGCCGCCAAGTTCGAGCGCGACAACGGGCTGCACTACCCCGCCGACCAGATCGTGGTGAGCACCGGTGCGAAACAATCGCTGGTGAACGTGGTGATGAGCCTGGTGGGCCCCGGGGACGAAGTGGTGATCCCCGCGCCGTACTGGGTGAGCTATTCCGAGCAGGTGCGCCTCTGCGGTGGCACTCCGGTGATCGTGCATTCGACACTGGAGGAGAACTGGAAGCCGCCGATCGCGCGCATCGCCGAGGCCGTGACGGAACGCACGCGGTTGATCATGTTCAGTTCGCCCTGCAACCCGAGCGGCAGCGTATTGACACGTTCCGAGCTCGAGGAACTGGCGGAGGTCGTGCGCCGCCACAAGGACCTCTACGTGCTGGCCGACGAGATCTACGAGCACATCGTGTTCGAGGGCCAGCACCTGAGCTTCGCGGCACTGCCCGACATGGCCGAGCGCACGATCACGGTGAACGGCTTGAGCAAGGCCTTCGCGCTCACCGGCTGGCGCCTCGGTTACATTGGCGCACCGCTCTGGATCGCCCAAGCCGCCACGAAGGTCCAGGGGCAGTTCACCTCGGGTGCCAACAGCATCGCCCAGCGTGTCGCCAAGGCCTGCGTAGAGGCCGACCCGAAGCTGTTGGAACCCATGCGCGCCGACTTCCTGCGGCGCCGCGATCTGGTCCTGCGTGAACTGGAACGCATCCCCGGCTGGCGTTGCAACGTGCCGCAGGGGGCGTTCTACCTGCTGCCGGACGTGCGCGCGAGCATCGACGGTCGCACGATCAAGGGCAGCGTGGACCTGAGCCTGCACCTGCTGGACAGTGTGGGGGTGAGCCTCGTGGAAGGCGCTTCCTTCGGTGCGGAGGGCACCTTGCGGATCAGCTACGCCACCAGCGATGAGAAGCTCACCGAGGCCATGCGTCGTGTTGCGCGCGGCATCGCCGAACTCGAGCCGGCATGAGCAAGGGACTTGATGCGCTCCTGGCGCAGGCACGCCGGTCCACGGTGCTGGTGGTGGGCGATGTGATGCTGGACGCCTACCTGTGGGGTCGCGTGGACCGCATCTCGCCCGAGGCGCCCGTACCCGTGGTGCACGTGCAGCAGCGCAGCGCCAGGCTGGGTGGTGCGGCCAATGTGGCCCTCAACCTGCATGCCCTCGGTGCAACGCCGATCGTCATGAGCGTGATCGGCGACGATGCCACCGCGGACACCCTGACCACCTGTTTCGCAAGCGCCGGACTGGACCCCACCGGCCTGATCCGCAGCAAGGCGCGACCGACCACCGTGAAGACGCGCGTGATCAGCGGGAACCAGCATGTGGTGCGCGTGGATGAGGAGAGCACGCGCGCGCTCGATGCACAGGAGGAGGCCCGGCTCGTGGAACGCATCAGAGCGGTCATCGCGCAGCGCGGACCGGCGGCGGTGATCATCGAGGACTACGACAAGGGCGTGATGACCGCGAACACCATCGCGGGCACCATCGAGGCGGCCTGCCAACAGGGCATCCCCGTGGCGGTGGACCCCAAGTTGCGGAACTTCCTGCGCTACCGTGGCGTAACGCTCTTCAAGCCCAACGTGAAGGAATTGCGCGAAGGGCTGAAGGTGGATGTGAACGGAGCGGACATCGACAGTGTGCGCCGGGCGGTGGAGCGGCTCGAACAGGAGCTGCAGAACACCATGACGATGGTGACGCTGAGCGAGCACGGTGTGTATGCACACGACAAGAACGGGGAGCACCACCTGCCGGCGCACAAGCGCAGGATCGTGGACGTGAGCGGTGCGGGCGACACGGTGATCGCCGTGGCGGCCCTGGCCCTGGCCCAGGGTCTTCCCGTGGACCGCATCGCCGCCCTGAGCAACCTCGCGGGAGGGCTGGTGTGTGAGGAGGTCGGTGTCGTTCCCCTCGAACTGGACCGCTTCCGCCGCGAGGCCGAAGCTGCAACGATACTGGCATGAGCGTGACACCCTACGCCGAGGACGGCAGCAAGCGCGAGCAGGTGGAGCGCATGTTCGACGCGATCAGCCCGAAGTACGACCTGCTCAATCGGGTGTTCTCGATGGGCATCGACCAACGCTGGCGACGACTGGTGATCAGGAAGCTGGGCGAGGAGCCGGTCGGCCATCTGCTGGACGTGGCGACCGGTACGGCGGACCTGGCGATCATGGGGGCCAAGGCGGCCGACCGTGTGACCGGCGTGGACATCTCGGAAGGGATGCTCAAGCACGGCCGGGTGAAGGTGGAGGACGAAGGCCTGGCGGAACGGATCACCCTGCAGCAAGCCGATTCGACGGCGCTTCCCTTCGCGGATGCCAGCTTCGATGCGGTGACGGTGGCCTTCGGCGTGCGGAACTTCGAGGACCTGCCGCGTGGTCTGTCGGAGATGATGCGCGTGCTCCGTCCCGGTGGTCGCCTCTTCGTCCTGGAATTCTCGCGCCCGCAGCGAACGCCCATGCGGCAGTTGTTCCGCTTCTACTTCCACCGGGTGATGCCCGTGGTGGGACGCCTCGTGAGCAAGGACAGTGCCGCGTACACCTACCTGCCGAAGAGCGTGGATGCCTTCCCGGAAGGTGCGCGTTTCCTGGAACTCCTTGCCCGCGCCGGGGGCCGTGAAGGGAACGCACGTGCGCTCACGGGAGGCATCGCCACGTTGTACACGGCCCGGAAATAGGCCCGCACGCAAGGATCCGTCCCTACTTTCGTTCCCCAACGTGATGCCGTCCGTCCTACGTTCGTTCCTGGTGCCGGCCCTGTTCGCGCTGATCGCGTCCGGTGCGGTGGGTCAGAAGCGCATCACGGTGGAGAACCTGCCCAACTTCGACCTGCACCGCTTCCACTTCGGCTTCCATCTGAGCTACAACACGAGCGATTTCCAGGTCGACCTGGACCCGCAGTCGCCCTTCCGCGATTCGCTGCTCGTATTGAGCCACGCCGCCCAGCCGGGCTTCGACCTGACCATGCTGGCCTCGCTCAACGTGAACCCTTTCCTGAGCCTGCGCTTCTCCCCCACCCTCTCCTTCCAGGAGCGCGTGTTGACCTATGCGTTCCGCCAGGAGGACAACAGCACGAAGTACTTCCAGAAGTCGGTGGAGAGCACCTACCTTCAGTTCCCGTTGCTGCTGAAGTACCGGAGCGCGCGCATCAACAACTTCGCCGTTTACCTGCTCGGTGGCGGGAAGTTCTCCATCGACATGGCCAGCCAGAAGGACGTGAACAACACCCTCGATGACGAGGTGGTCGTGAAACTGGACAAGTATGATTACGCGGCGGAAGTAGGTGGTGGTATGGACATGTTCCTCACCTACTTCAAGTTCGGGATCGAGCTGAAGGCCGCCTTCGGGATCCCGAACCTGCTGGTGGATGATGGTACGCGCTTCAGCACGCCCATCGATCGGTTACGCTCCAAGGTGTGGGTGCTCACCTTCACCTTCGAAGGCTGACATGGAACGCGTGGTCGATATCGCGCTGGCTCCGCGCGAGGCGGCCGATGCATCGCTGGTACGCGAAGCCGCTGCCGAAGCGGCTGGGCTCGCCGTGACGCGCGTGGTCACCGCGCGGATCCAGAAGCGCTCCATCGATGCCCGCAGTAAACATCCCCTGGTCCGCCTTCGGGTGCTGGTGAGCGACGAGGAGCGACCGGAGGAGGTGCCCCCGCTCCTACTACCCGATGTGCATCACGCGGCTCCGGTGGTGATCGTGGGCTGCGGCCCTGCCGGACTGTTCGCCGCACTGCGGCTGATCGAAAGGGGATCACGGCCCATCCTGTTGGAGCGCGGGAAGGACGTGCGTGCCCGGCGCCGTGGCCTGGCGGCCATCAACCGCGAGCACGTGGTGGATCCCGACAGCAACTACTGCTTCGGCGAAGGCGGTGCCGGCACCTACAGCGATGGCAAGCTCTATACGCGCAGTCACAAGCGTGGGGACATCGCCGGTGTGTTGCGCACCTTCGTCCATTTCGGAGCATCGCCGGACATCCTCGTGGATGCGCACCCGCACATCGGCACGAACAAATTGCCGCTCATCATCACCGCGATGCGCGAGGCCATCCAGGCCGCCGGTGGTGAGGTGCACTTCGAAGCCCGTGTGGACGACCTGCTGATCGAAAGGTCGTCCATCCGAGGTGTGCGCACCCTGGACGGCAGGACCTTCCTGGCGGATGCGGTCGTCCTGGCCACGGGCCATTCCGCCCGCGACATCTTCGAACTGCTGTTCGCCAAGGGCATCCGCATCGAACGCAAGGACTTCGCCCTCGGCGTGCGTATCGAACATCCGCAGGCGGTGGTGGATGCCGCCATGTACCATTGTGCGACACGCGATCCCTACCTGCCACCGGCCAGCTACAGCCTGGTGCAGCAGGTGGAAGGCCTGGGCGTCTACTCCTTCTGCATGTGCCCGGGTGGCATCATCGCCCCCTGTGCCACGGCCCCCGGTGAAGTGGTGACGAACGGCTGGAGCCCGAGCAAGCGCAACAACCCGTTCGCGAACTCCGGCATCGTGGTCGGACTGTCGGCGAAGGAACTGACCCATGGGCCGGCAGGGGACCATCCGCTGGCCAGCATGTGGTACCAGCGCGACGTGGAACAGAGGGCCTGGAAAGCGGGCGGGCAGCGGCAAAGCGCCCCGGCACAGCGGCTCGTGGACTTCCTGGAAGGGCGCAGTTCCCAGGACCTGCCCGCATGCAGCTACCAACCGGGGATCGTTCCCGCCACCCTCGACGCCGTCCTGCCCAAGGAGGTGACCGGTCGGCTGCGCGGGGGCCTGAAGGCCTTCGGGGGGAAGATCCGGGGCTTCCGGACGAACGAAGCCGTGCTGGTGGCCGTGGAATCGCGTACCAGCTCGCCGGTGCGCATACCCCGTGACAAGGACAGCCTGGAACATGTGGAGGTCGCGGGCCTCTATCCGTGCGGGGAAGGTGCCGGCCATGCGGGTGGCATCGTGAGCGCGGCGATGGATGGTCAGCGTGTGGCGGACCGTATCGCCTTGCGTCACGCGAGCCGCTGACGCGTGAATTCCATGCACAAGGCCGCCGCCGCGGTGGCCACGTTCAGCGATTCGGAACCACCGCCACCGGGGATCCCGATGAGCGTGGCCTGCAACGCGCGTAGCTCCGGTGACAAGCCATGTGACTCACTGCCGAGCACCAGCACCGCACGTCGCGCCAGGTCAACCTCGAACACCGAGCGCCCTTCCATTGACGCGAGGTAAAGGGTCACGCCGGCTTCAAGCTGACGCTCCAATTGGACGGGCAGGTCGACCACGGCCACGGGGACGCGGAACAAGGCACCCATGGCCGCCTGGACCGTCTTGGGGTTGTACGGATCCACACTGCCACGCGCGCACCACAACCGCTTCACACCGAACCAATCCGCGATCCGGATGAGCGTGCCCAGATTGCCGGGATCCCGGATACCGTCCAACGCCAGCACCAGCTCATCCGGTCCCACGTCAGCCACGGGTCCTTCGTCCGCGGGGCGCTGCACAACGGCGATGACATCATTGCCACTGTCCAGGGTCCCGATGCGCTCCAACTCGAACGCTGGCACGATGGTGGCATGGCGAAGGCCCATGCGTTCTGCCCGCTCCGCCGTGGCAAAGACCTCGACCACCGGCCAGTTTGAGCCGAGCAGTTCGTGCACCACCTTGGGACCCTGCACCAGGAACTGGTCATGAAGATCGCGGAACTTCTTCTGCTGAAGCGACCGCGCATGTTTCAGCGCTCCCTTGGTGCTCACGTGCCGGATATATTTGGCACTGCCTGCGGCGACAAGCCGTGCGGATCAAAATTAGGCAGCTCTTCGCTCCGCTTGCGGCACCACTCCCTGCATATCCTCTTCCTCGTGGCCGGAGCCCTCGCGTTGTCCGGCTGCGACCCGACGAAGCGGGTGCCCGAAGGGAGGTACCTGTTGAAGCACAATGCGGTGGTCACCACGGAGAAGAGCGTCCCGCCCGAGGAGCTCCTGGACATCGTGAAGCAGAAGCCGAACAAGCGGATCCTGGGCATCCCCTTCTACCTCGCGTTGTACAACCTGAGCGACCCAGCCGTAGTGCGGCAACGCCGCGAACGCAAGGACAGTCTATGCGCGGAGAAGAACGAGGAGCGCCTGGCGCGCGGGCGACGTGCACGCCGTTGCGATCATGCCACCCGTGAGCACAATGGCGAGCCGCCCGTGATCCTGGACACGCTGCTCACCGAGCGCTCCAATGCCCAGATCAAGATGTACATGCACAAGGAGGGCTGGTTCAACGCCACGGTGACGGACACCACGCACTACCGCCGGCGCACCTTGCTTGCACGCATCCTGCCAGGTGGGTACAACCGGGGCCGGGGCAGACCGTACGGTCGTCCCAAGGCCGAGGTGTGCTACACCGTGGTCCCGGGCAGGGCTTACCGTCTTAGGAACATCCGGTACGAGGTGGATGAT
Source organism: Bacteroidota bacterium (assembly GCA_029573495.1). Classification (GTDB taxonomy): domain Bacteria; phylum Bacteroidota; class Bacteroidia; order Flavobacteriales_F; family PHOS-HE28; genus PHOS-HE28. The sequence continues at coordinate 9,632 of JAKQEI010000079.1, forward strand.
CCTGTGATCAGTCATTATGTCGGTGAATACTGGGAAGGCAGCCTGTTGAAGACCGGAGAACGATACGATGCCGATGTGCTCGATGCGGAACGCGAACGGATCACCACCGACCTCAACGAACTGGGCTATCTCTACTTCCACAAGGACCTGGTCCTCTTCCTGGCGGACACTGCTGCGGGCGACCATCAAGTGGACCTGGTGCTGCGGATGGAACGGCCCTACGCCCCGGGGAACCGGTCGCTGAAGGGAACGCCCGAGGGCACCGTGTACACGATCCGCGACGTGACCGTCCAAACAGGCCGGTCCAACGACACGCCGTGGGACACGACGAAGGTGCAGGGTTACGACATCCTGCACCACGACCGGCTGATGTACCGGCCGAAGGCCTTGTTGAGCCCGATCTTCCTTTCCCCCGAGAACCGCTTCAAGCAGAGCGATGCGAACAACACCTACAGCCGGCTCACCGCGCTACGGGTCTTTGACCGGGTGGAGATCGTGTATGACACCGCCGGCACCGGGCGCCCCGGCATCGCCGATGCGCGGATCGGTCTCCTGCCCAGCAAGCCGCAGAGCCTCACCTCGGAGCTCTACGGCACCAACCGGGGCGGCTTCCTCGGCGCCACCGTCTCGCTCGGTTACAAGCACCGGAACGTCCTGCGCACGCTCGGCTTCTTCCAGGGTCAGATCAACCTGGCCGTCGAGACCCAGCAGGCCTTCACCCGGGGTACATCGAGCCAGGGTCTGAGTGGCGGCGACCTCTTCAATACCGTGAGCATCGGCCCCGAAGTGACGATCGGCCTGCCCCGACCCTTCCGGCAGTTCAGCAAGTCGAGCGGATCCCGCATGACCTTGAACCTCCTGTATAACTACCAACGACGGCCGGACTTCACCAGGACCCTTGCGCGCGGCTCCTTCGGCTTCGATTGGAACTCCACGCCCACCCAACACTTCGACGTGCGCGTGGCCGAGCTCAGCATCATCCGGATCCCTTCGCGGAGCGATGCCTTCACCACCTTCCTGCAACAGACCAATGATCCGGTGTTCGTGAACAGCTACACGGACCACTTGATCCTGAGCATCCCGAAGGTGACATACACCTGGAACACCCAGGGACAGACCAGCAGCCGGACGGTGAAGTTCCTGCGCACCACCTTCGAATGGGCGGGGGCGGGGCTCGGGTTGCTGAACCTACTGCACGATACGGATACCATCACGGGTCGTGAGTACAAGACCCTCTTCGGCATCCGGTACGCGCAGTTCATGAAGCTGGACAATGACTTCCGGATCAATCGCACCCTGCATGACCGCAGCAGCGTGGCCTTCCGGATGGCCGCCGGTTTCGGCGTGCCGTACAACAACCTCCAGGTGCTGCCCTTCGAGACCGCCTTCTTCGGGGGAGGTGCCAATGGCTTGCGCGCCTGGCAGGCCCGGTCCCTGGGTCCGGGTTCCTACTCCGCTCCGCTCTTCGCCTTCGATCGTGTGGGCGAGATCCGGATCGAGGCCAACCTGGAGTACCGGTTCAAGCTGATCGGGTATCTCGAAGGAGCGCTCTTCACCGATGTGGGCAACATCTGGAACAGGCAGAAGGACTCCTCGCGGCCTGGGGTGGAGTTCGAGGTGGACGACTTCCTGAGCGAATTGGCCGTGGGCACCGGTGTGGGTGCGCGCCTCAACTTCGACTTCTTCATCGTACGGTTCGACCTGGGCATGCAGACGAAGGACCCCGCACTTCCGGTCGGCGAGCGCTGGATTTTCCAGCCCAAGGACCGCTACATCGCAGAGCAGGCCCAGCTTGGCAATACGGTGGACTATCGCGCCCGGTTCAACTTCAACCTGGGGATCGGGTATCCGTTCTAGTGATGGGCAGGGGCTGTAGCAGGCATGTGGTCGTTCAGCGCTACGGCTTCGTGGGAGAGCGAGTTGGTAGTGGGCCGTTGGCAGTGGGCAATTCAACTTGGGGTGAGGGTGGCTGGTCGGGTCAGACCTTGTTCCGGACCGGGGCTCACGGAAGGCCTTGTCCTCCCTGCACGGACATCCGTACCTTCGCGGCCGCTAACGCGGAACCCCATGCAGACCTTGAAGACCGGCAAACTCGACGAACTCCTCGGAAACGAAGCGGCCAGCCTGCTCGAACACCAGTGCAAGACCATCGACAAGTCGATGATCCATCTGCCGGGGGCTGACTTCGTGGACCGCAGCTTCGCGCACAGCAACCGTACCCCGCAGGTGATGCGGAGCCTGCAGGCCCTTTATGGTCACGGTCGGCTGGCGAACACGGGCTACATGAGCATCCTGCCGGTGGATCAGGGCATCGAGCACAGCGCCGCTGCGAGCTTCGCGCCGAACCCGATCTACTTCGATGGGGAGAACATCGTGAAGCTGGCGATCGAAGGTGGTTGCAATGCGGTCGCCAGCACCTACGGCGTGCTGGGCAGTGTGGCACGCAAGTATGCCCACCGGATCCCGTTCATCGTCAAGATCAACCACAACGAACTGATGACCCTGCCGAACAAGTTCGACCAGGTGCTCTTCGGGAACGTGAAGGACGCCTGGGACATGGGTGCCGTGGCCGTGGGCGCCACCATCTACTTCGGCAGCGAGGAGAGCACCCGTCAGATCACGGAGATCGCCGATGCCTTCCAACATGCACATGAACTCGGCATGGCCACCATCCTCTGGTGCTACATCCGCAACAGTGGCTTCAAGGTGGACGGAAAGGACTACCACACGGCCACCGACCTCACGGGACAGGCCAACCACCTCGGTGTGACGATCCAGGCGGACATCATCAAACAGAAACTACCCGAGACCAACGGCGGGTACAACGCGATCGCCAACTACGGCAAGACCCACAAGAAGGTGTACACCGACCTGACCACCGATCACCCGATCGACCTGTGCCGTTACCAAGTGGCCAACTGCTATATGGGCCGTATCGGACTGATCAACAGTGGCGGTGCCAGCAGCGGTGCCAGCGACATGGCCGAAGCCGTGCGCACGGCGGTGATCAACAAGCGCGCCGGTGGGCAAGGGCTGATCAGTGGTCGCAAGGCGTTCCAACGTCCGGTGAACGAGGGCGTGGCCCTGTTGAACGCGATCCAGGACGTATACCTGGATAAGTCCATCTCCATCGCCTGAATCAGCGATCAGGAACAAGCGATCGTGTCCTTATTGCATATTCCTGATCGCTAATTCCCACCTTCGTCATCCCTAACGAGTAGCCATGGGCTGGTTCACACGCGTCAAGGAAGGCATCACCACCAGTACGGAGGAAAAGAAGGAGACCCCCGAGGGCCTCTGGTACAAGTGCCCTGAGTGCGACGAGATCATGACCTCGGAGGATCATGAGAACAACCTCTGGGTATGCGTGAAGTGCGAGCACCACGAGAAGATCGGCAGCGCGGAGTACTTCGCCATCCTCTTCGACGACCAGAAGTACACCGAGTTGGGCGCGGACCTGATCGCCGGTGATCCCCTGAAGTTCGAGGATACGAAGAAGTACACGGACCGCCTGGCGAAGACCCGCAAGGACACCGGCTTGAACGATGCCATGCGCGTGGCGGAGGGCAAGTTGGACAAGAGCATGGTGGTTATCGCCTGCATGGACTTCCGCTTCATCGGTGGCAGCATGGGAAGTGTGGTGGGTGAGAAGATCGCCCTGGCCGCGGACCAGGCCATGAAGCGCAAATGCCCGCTGGTGATCATCAGCAAAAGCGGGGGTGCACGGATGATGGAGGCCGGCTTCAGCCTGATGCAGATGGCCAAGTCGAGCGCGAAATTGACCCAACTGGCGAAGAGGAAACTGCCCTACATCAGCGTGGTCACGGACCCCACTACGGGCGGTGTGACGGCCAGCTTCGCCATGCTGGGCGATATGAACATCGCGGAGCCAAAAGCGTTGGTCGCGTTCGCCGGTCCGCGCGTGGTGCGCGAGACCATTGGCAGGGACCTCCCGGAAGGCTTCCAGACCAGCGAATTCGTGCTGGAACACGGCTTCCTGGACAAGATCGTGCACCGGAAGGAATTGAAGGGCTTCCTTGGACGCACCTTCCTGATGATCAGGAGTTAAGGAAGGGTTCCCACCATGCGGAATTCCCGGGAGCCGGTCCAGTTGATCCGCCTTCAAAGGGTTCAGTAGCCGGGTAATGGATCCCGAACCGGGAAAAGCGCTATCTTCGCGCCCTGTTACGTAAGACCATGTACCTGACGAGCGAGGCCAAGAAGGCCATCTTCAAAGAACACGGAGGTTCCGACAAGAACACCGGTGTGGCCGAAAGCCAGATCGCCCTCTTCACCGAGCGCATCAATCACCTGACCGGCCACCTGAAGGTGAACAAGAAGGACCACGGCACCGAGAAGGCGCTGATGACCATGGTGGGCAAGCGCAAGCAACTGCTGGCCTACCTGAAGATGTATGACATCGAGCGCTACCGCGCGATCATCGCGAAGCTTGGTCTGCGGAAGTAAGACCATGGCAGGGGTCGGAACACCGGCCACTTCGGTAGGCACATCCTGATCGAAAACGGGGGCGATCGTGAGACACGGTCGCCCCTTCTCATATACGCGGATGGTCCGCGAGATGTAGGCAAACAAGGAGAAAAACAACAAGAGGACAATGAGACCACAAGGCATTACGAAGACCATCGACATGGGCGATGGCAAAGTCATCACCATCGAGACCGGGGTGCTGGCCAAACAAGCGGACGGCGCTGTGACCGTGCGCCTGGGCGATACCATCCTGCTGGCCACGGTGGTGGCCACGAAGGAGGCGCGTGAAGGCATCGACTTCCTGCCCCTGCAGGTGGAGTACCGCGAGAAATTCAGCGCTGCCGGGCGTTTCCCCGGTGGCTTCTTCAAACGGGAGGCCCGTCCGAGCGATCACGAGGTGCTCACCAGCCGCCTCATCGACCGCGCCCTGCGCCCGCTCTTCCCGGATGATTTCCACGGCGACACCCAGGTGGTGGTGAGCCTGATGAGCGCCGACAAGCAGAACCAGAGCGATGCGATCGCCTGCCTCGCCGCCGCTGCCGCACTGGCCGTGAGCGACATCCCCTTCGGCGGACCCGTGAGCGAAGTGCGCGTGGCGCGCATCAACGGCAAGTTCGTGCTGAACCCGCTGGTGAGCGAGATGGAGGGCGTGGACCTCGACCTGATCGTGGCCGGCACCAAGACGGACATCCTGATGGTGGAGGGTGAGATGAACGAGGTGCAGGAGGCCGACATGATCGAGGCCATCAAGCTGGCGCACGAAGCGATCAAGAAGCAATGCGTGGCCCTTGACGAGTTGAGCGCCATGGTGCCCAAGAGCCAGGTGAAGCGCACCTACAACCACGAGAACAACGTGGAGGAGATCGGCAAGAAGATCATGGATTTCTGCTACCAGAAGTACTACGATCTGGCCCTGACCCCGAGCAGCAAGGAAGTGCGTTCCGAGAACTTCGCCAAGGTGAAGGAGGACTGCCTGGCCACGCTGAGCGAGGAGGAGAAGGCGGACAAAGCCATGCTCGCGCGCTACTTCAAGAAGGCCCAGAAGAAGGCGGTGCGCAACGTGGTGCTGGACAAGGGCGTGCGCCTGGACGGCCGGAAGACGACCGACATCCGCCCGATCTGGAGCGAGGTGGACGTGCTGCCGGGCACTCATGGCAGCGCCATCTTCACCCGCGGTGAGACCCAGGCCATCAACATGCTCACGCTGGGCAGCAGCATGGACGAGCAGACCATCGACCTGGCCACCCGCAAGGGCAGCGAGCGCTTCATGCTGCACTACAACTTCCCGAGCTTCAGCACGGGTGAAGTGAAGCCGATCCGCGGACCGGGTCGTCGCGAAGTGGGTCATGGCAACCTCGCCCTGCGCGCCTTGAAACCGGTGATCCCCGGCATCGAGACCAACCCGTACACCATCCGCTTGAACTGCGATGTGCTCGAGAGCAACGGCTCAAGCAGCATGGCCACGGTGTGCAGCGGTACGCTCGCCCTCATGGACGCCGGTGTGAAGATCAAGGCACCCGTGAGCGGCATCGCCATGGGCATGATCAGCGACGGCGACCGCCATGCGATCCTCAGCGACATCCTCGGTGACGAGGACTTCCTGGGCGACATGGACTTCAAAGTGACCGGGACCGCCAAAGGCATCACGGCCACGCAGATGGATATGAAGGTGGACGGCCTGCCTTACGAAGTGCTCGCACAAGCGCTGGAGCAGGCCCGTCAAGGCCGTCTGCACATCCTCAACGAGATGCTGAAGACCCTGGATGCACCGCGTGCCGACTACAAGGACCACGCCCCGCGCATCGTCACCATCACCATCCCGAAAGAGAGCATCGGCGCTGTGATCGGGCCGGGTGGCCGCGTGATCCAGGAGATCCAGGCCGAGACCGGCGCACACATCAGCATCGACGAGATCGACGGTCAGGGCCACGTGGAGATCATGAGCGAGAACAAGGCCAGCATCGATGCGGCCCTTGCCCGAGTGAACGCGATCGCCAACCCGCCCCAGGCTGAAGTGGGGGCCACCTACAAGGGCAAGGTGAAGACCATCATGCCCTACGGTGCCTTCGTGGAAGTGCTGCCCGGTACCGATGGTCTGCTCCATGTGAGCGAGCTTGATTGGAAGCGCATCGAACGTGTGGAGGATGTGCTGAAGGAAGGCGACGTGATCGAGTTCCAGGTGACCGGCAAGGACCCACGCAGTGGCAAGCTGAAGCTGAGCCGCCGCGTATTGCTGCCGAAACCGGAAGGCTACGTGGAGCGCGAGCCCGCCATGGAGGGCGAACGCCGCGAGCGTCGTGGTGATCGCCCGCGCCGGGATGACCGTCCCCGCCGGGATGACCGTCCACGCCGCGACGACCGTCCGCGCCAGGACTTCAATGGCGAGGATGGACCCAGCGCCAACTAAGCCATAACGAGGCACCGGCCACCGGCCGGTCCAACCGGATCAGGAAGCCGCTCCGAAAAGGGGCGGCTTCCTGCGTTGATGCGTGTCCTCCCCAACGATACCGGACCGTATGGAGCGATCCGACGATGGCGTGCCGCATATGTGGATGCAGGTACTGAAGCGGTAACCAAACATCCTGCCCCTGCGTTGAAGGACCCACTCTTCGCAACACGAGCGCACACATATGGCAAGGATGAGGCAGTTGAAGATCACCAAGCAGGTGACCAATAGGGATACTCCGTCCCTGGACAAATACCTGCAGGAGATCGGGAAAGTGAAGTTGATCACCGCTCAGGAAGAGGTGGAACTGGCGAGGCGCATCAAACAGGGCGACACCCTGGCGCTCGAACAGCTCGCCAAGGCGAACCTGCGCTTCGTGGTCTCCGTGGCCAAACAGTACCAGGGTCAAGGGCTCAGCCTGCCCGACCTGATCAGCGAGGGGAACCTCGGCCTGATCAAGGCGGCCGGGCGCTTCGATGAGACGCGTGGCTTCAAATTCATCAGCTATGCCGTATGGTGGATCCGCCAGCAGATCCTGCAGAGCCTTGCGGAACAGGCGCGGATCGTCCGCCTGCCGCTGAACAAGATCGGATCCATCAACAAGATCAACAAAGCCTTCGCAAGGCTGGAGCAGGAGCACGAACGCCCACCCACCGCGCACGAGCTAGCCGAGGTGCTGGAGATGACCCTCGAGGAGGTGAAGACGAGCCTGAACAACACAGGCCGTCACCTGAGCATGGACGCCCCGCTCCGCGAAGGGGATGACAGTGGCACCATGATGGACGTGATGAAGAACGACGACACGCCCAGCCCCCTGGACAGCCTGATGACCGACAGTCTGCGTAACGAGATCGAGCGTTCCCTGAACGCGCTGGCCGGCAGGGAAAGCGATGTGATCCGCCTGTACTTCGGCCTGAACGGCAACCAGCCGCACACCCTGGAGGAGATCGGCCAGAAGTTCGACCTGACGCGCGAACGCGTGCGACAGATCAAGGAGAAGGCGATCCGACGGATGAAGCACACCAGCCGCAGCGCCGTGCTGAAGGCCTATTTAGGATAGTCCGCAGTCGATAGTCCGCAGTAGCCGATGGGCAGGGCGCGATCACGTGGCCCTGCCCATCGGCTACTGCGGACTGCCCTATTTTCGCCGTCGATGCCGCACCTCGTCGCACCCTCCCTCCTCTCCGCCGACTTCGCCGACCTCAAGAGCGCCGTGCACATGGTGGATGAAAGTCCCGCCCCCTGGCTTCACCTGGACGTGATGGACGGCGTATTCGTGCCCAACATCAGCTTCGGGCTTCCAGTGATCAGGGCGATCCGCCCGTTGACGAAGAAGGTCTTCGACGTACACCTGATGATCGTGCGCCCGGAGAACTACATCACCGCCTTCCGCGATGCGGGGGCCAACTTGTTGTCGGTCCACATCGAAGCGAGCCCGCACCTGCACCGCACCGTGCAAGCGATCAAGGCGGCGGGTATGAAGGCCGGTGTGGCGATCAATCCACACACCCCGGTGAGTGCCTTGGAGGAGGTCCTTGCGGACATCGACCTGGTCTGCCTGATGAGCGTGAACCCCGGCTTCGGTGGCCAGCAATTCATCCCACGCACCTATCAGAAGATCGAAGCGTTGGTGGAGCTGCGGAAGAAGACCGGCTCGAAGGCCTTGATCGAGATCGATGGTGGTGTGGGCACCGGCAATGCCAGACAGCTGGTGCATACCGGCGCGGACGTGCTCGTTGCCGGGAATAGTGTTTTCGGAGCTCCTGATCCGGCAGCCGCGATCAGGGAACTTTCCGCGTAGGCACCGTCCTACCTTCGGATACGGTCCTATGACCGACCATGGCCATGGCCTCCCTGTTACAGTCCGACCCCTCCGCCTACGACCGGGAATTCACCTTCAGCAGGATCGGCATGGTGCAACGCCGCATGGTGTGGGGCTACCTGGACCGCATGTTGCAGATGCCCGGGATGACGGTGCTGGAACTGAACTGTGGGACCGGAACGGACGCGATCCATCTGGCGCGCAACGGCCATCGGGTACTGGCCACGGACATCAGCGAGGAGATGTTGAAGGTGGCGCGTGAGAAGGCCAGGCAACTGGGAGTGGAACAGCGGATCGAACACCTCCGGATCGGATTCGATGACCTGGCCCAACTCACGATCCCACCCGTGGACATGGTCTTGAGCGACTTCGGCGGCTTCAATTGCATCGATGCCGATCATCTGGCACGGCTGGTCGACCCCATCGCCGACACGTTGAAGCCACGCGGGAGGTTCATCGCTGTATTGATGCCGGACCGCTGCCTCAGCGAGACGGTCTATTACCTCATGCGCGGTGCCTTCCAGGATGCGTTCCGCCGCGGACGGCATGATCCGATCTGGGCCGATCTGAGCGGGACCGGTGCGGTGACCTGGTACCACCAGCCGAAGCGGTTCGCGCGCATCTTCAACAGCCGTTTCAAGGTGGTGGGCCTGCGACCGATCGGCCTGTTCGTGCCACCGACCCACCTTGAGCATCGCTTCGGGCATCGTGGACGGTTACTTGACCGTCTCGCGAACTGGGACGAACGGTTCAGTAAGTGGCAATGGACGTCCAGGTACGCAGACCACTACCTGATCGATCTGGAACGACGGGTGTGAACAACTCTGGCGATCGGCCTTGATCGACGGCGTGATCCGGGTAATTTCGCCGCATGATGCGACCCTTACTTCTTGCCATCGGGACTGGTCTGGTTCTGAACGCTTCAGCACAATCCGTTCCCCATGATCACCGCACGTGCGGTGCACACACGTTCACCAAACGGCACCTGGAACAACAGGGCCTGAGCACCGATCTGCTTCACCAGTTGCCTACGAGCCTGAGTGAGGTGCGTGGCGGCACCTTGACCGTACCGGTCGTGGTGCATGTGGTTTGGAACACCGCTGCGGAGAACGTATCCACCGGAACGATCAATGCGCTTCTGGCGGAGATGAACGCGGACTTCAACGGCACCAACAGCGACCTGAACCAGGTTCGACCAGCGTTCACTGGTGTCGTTGGAAATCCCGGGATCCAGTTCTGTCTGGCGCAGGTGGATCCGAGCGGTGCGCCAACAACGGGTATCGTGCGCGTGCAGACCACGGATACCTGGTTCGACCCGGACAATGAAACGGACGATATGAAGTTCGCCCCCACCGGCAGCAACGCCTGGGACCCGACGCGCTACCTCAACATCTGGATCTGCGACATCACCAGCGGCTCGGGTGGCAGCTTCATTACAGTAGGCTATGCCTACCTGCCGGTCGGCGGTGTGGTCGGCAGCTCCATCGATGGATTGGTGATCGACTACTCCTATGGCACACAGCTCGGTGCTCGCACGGCCACACACGAGATCGGCCACTACTTCGGCCTGATGCACACCTTCGATGATGATGGTGCCTGCGTGAACTCCGATGGCTTCTCCGATACACCCACCTCGAACAGTCCGACCTTCAGCTGCGCCAATACCACCCTGATGAAGTGCGGTGCGCTGACCCAGTACGAGAACTTCATGGACTACAGTGATTGCCAGGTGATGTACACCGCCCAACAATCGGTATACATGAGCTCGATACTGACCGGGGTGCGTGGCGGACTCCTGCTGAACAACGCCTGTTCCGGCCCGGTCGCCGGAATATGCATCCCCACCTCCGTCAGTGGTACATCGGATGGCGACTACATCAACCGCGTAGCCCTCGGCACCTTCAATAATGCCAATTCCGGCGGGCTGGCCGCACCGACCTATACCGACTACAGCGGCACGTACAACACCTCGCTCACGCGGGGTACCAGCTACACCCTCACCGTGGAGGGCGGCACCTACAACGACGACAACGTGGCCGCCTGGATCGATTTCGATCAAGATGACACCTTCGAGGCCAGCGAGAAGCTTGGTGAGGTGGCCATCACACAGGCGAACCAGACCGTCACCATCACCTTTACCGTACCGGCCGGCGCCACATTGGGCAGCACGACGCTCCGGGTGCGCAACGTGTATCACAATACGGGTGAACCGACACCGACGGATCCGTGCTTCAGCTATGGCTTCGGGGAGACCGAGGACTATGGAATCACCATTCTGAACAGCGGTGGCGGTGGTCTCTGCATCCCCACCTCCACCAACGGGACCTCGGATGGCGATTACATCAACCGCGTGGCCCTCGGCTCCTTCAACAACGCCAACTCAGGCGGTCCGATCGCGCCGGCCTACACCGACTTCAGCAGTGCCTACAGCACCTCGCTCACGCGGGGCACGAGCTACACCCTCACCGTGGAGGGCGGCACC
>JAKQEI010000090.1 GCA_029573495.1 Bacteroidota bacterium
GTGACGTCGGCGTCATCGGTGAGGTGGAAGTCATGCGCGTAGAACTTGAGCTTGGTGATCCGCACGCTGCGTCCAGCGCCATCGGTGAAAGGCACGCTGGGGTCGAATGTCGTCATGCCGGTGGTGAACGCGTATGACATCCTGACCGATGCAGTGGTCGGTGTGCCGGACCCCCCGTTGTTGGTGGGAGGCACCTCCTCATCCTTCTTACAGGAGGTGATGGCGATGGCCATGAAGGCCATCAGGGTGAGTTTCTGGAGTTTCATGTTCGTTTCAGTTGATGTTGTACGTGATCCCGGCCACGAAACGTTGCCGTGTCGGGGTGATGTTGGTGCCCATTTGAGCCAGCAGGGCGTGCTGGTAGTACGCTGAGAGGGCGAGACGCCTCCACCATACGCGCACTCCGGTATGAGAGAAGACGGTGGTGCCGCCCGTTCCGTGGTCCGCGGCACCCTGGACCTTGTCTTGTGCCATCCACTCGGCATACCCGCCGATGGCTGGTGCGAAGCTGATGGTGTCGTTGCCGAAACGATGGAACACCTCCGCCGTGGAGCTGGATCCATGTCCCAATTGGTAACCTGCGCCGTTGGCACCGTTGAAACGGGCCAATGCGCTGATGCCTCCACCCGTCCGTCCATGCCGGACGGAATACTCCAAGGACGCGAGGGCATCCCAGGAACCGGTCCCGAGCTGGATATCTGGGCTGGCCAGTTCGTTCTCCACACGTAGGTCGTTGCGCCCGAGAGGAGCCTTGATGCCCCCGCCGATCAATAGGCGATGCACGAAAGGTGGGATCTCCGTATCGCATCGCGTGTTCACGACCTGGTAGCGGAGCATGGCGAAGGCATCGCCCAGGCCATAAGCATCCAGCACCTGATATTCGTTCACACTACGATAGGTGTTCGTAAATGGCAGGCTGGCGAGGAGGAAGTAGCGCTGGCCCAGCCGGAGGTCGGCCCGGAGTTCAACGACGTTCACGATCTCGGTCATCGGCACCTCGGCGTACTGCACACCGGGTTGCACATGCCCACCATGCTTGGCCACCAGCAGCGAGGACCCCATGGGTACATGCGTGGTCCCCTCCATGATGCGGCTGCGGTAGAATAGACCGATGGAGCTCCGCCGGTCATTCGGCTGCACGCCTAGGAAAATGCCACAGAC
>JAKQEI010000096.1 GCA_029573495.1 Bacteroidota bacterium
CGATGAGCGGTGTGATGGAATTGGTACCCGTCTGTCGTAGCTGCTGATAACTGAGACCCTGGATGCTGGTATCGCCCGCCACCTGGATGGTGTAGATGAGGTGATGGGATTCCAGACCCTCGAACCGCCAGTACTCCTCCCACCATTGGGAAGTGCTGTCCAGATGCAGCGGTTGAGCATGGACAAGGGCGGGGAACAGGAGGATCGCCGCATGGCGCAGCCATCGCCCAAGGGTCTTCGTGCTGGTGTGCTTCTGATTCATGGTAGGTTCAGGAGTCTGATATCAATGCTGCGGCCGTGGCGCTTGTTATAGACCATGGTCCGCCCATCGCGGCTGATGAAGGCCCTGCCGTCCTCCTCCCCGGGTGCGGCGCGGGTGAGCGTTTCATCCCCGCTGCCGTCCGGATGAACACGATGGATGCTGTGCTGTCCGCTGGCCATGGTGCTGTAGAAGATCCACTTGCCGTCCTGGCTGTACATGGGCCAACCATCGATCACCGTGGGAGTGCGGGTAAGGTTCGTGACCAGGCCGGTCTTCAAGTCCATGATCGCCACATCATCCTGGGTGACATCGTTGCGGAGCATCACGATATGCCCCATATCCGGGGAATGGCGCGCGCAGGTCTCCTCCATGGGAGTGTTCGTGAGACGGAGCACTTCTTTGGTACTGAGGTCCATGCGAAAGACATCCAGCGAACCATTGCCCCGTGTGCTGTTGAACAGGAGGTATCGCCCATCGGGGCTGAAGTATGGATGGATGTCCCGCGATCCATCGTTCGTCAGGCGCTCAAGCGCAGAGCCATCGGTGCGCATGCGGTAGATCTCCTCGTTCCCGTCGCGATCGCTCACGAAGGCCACCCAGGCGTTGTCCGGGCTCCAGTCCGGGAAGTTGTTGTTGAACGTATCCGTGGTCAGTCGCCGCTGCTCACCGGAGGCCGGATCCATGATGAACAACTGCCAGTTACCCGTCCGGTTGCTCTGGTAGAGGATGCGCTTGCCATCCGCCGATAGTCTCGGGTAGGCGTTCTCCACGCCGGGCTCGTGCAGGATGACCGTATCCACATGAGCGGTCACCTGCGTGGGGGTGGTCGCTATCTCCGGTGCGGGAACGCCCTGGCAGGCGAGGGCGGCGAGGCTGATGGCCATCAAGGTTGGTAAGTGCATCATTGGGCTCCGAGTTTCTGTAGCATGACCTTGGCGTTGTCGTTCTGGGGGTCGAGTTCCAACGAGCGCTGGTAGTTCGCGATGGCCAGTTCGCGCCGACCCTGTTTCATGTACGCCTCGGCCAGGCTGTCGTACGGATCACCGACCTCGGGAAAGGCCTCCACGTTCATCTGGAACACGCAGATAGCATCCTCCAATCTCCCACGGCCCATCAGTTGGTAGCCGAGCATATTGACCGCTGCGCCATCCAGGGAGTACGCTGGATCGTTCCGGTGCTGTCGAAAGAACGTGCAGGCAGGATCGCGTCCTTCATTTCCAAGAACGCGAGCAAAAGCCGCAACCAAGGGTATTTGCACCGGAGGCACCACCTGGCCGCGAAGGATCCTTGAGATCCGTCCGGCAACCGCGTAGACATCGTACATGCCGGTGTTGGACAGTACCACAATGCAGCGGTCGGTCCCAATGAACCGGTACATCACGGTGGTGAAGCCTCTATTCCCACCATCGTGATAGGCGATCGTAAGACTATCCTGATCCTCCCCGGCAACACGCATCACCATCCAGCCCAGAGCATGGTCACCAAGCACCGGCTCGATCCATTCGCGCTGCATGCTATCAGAGAGCAGCTTGCCATTCCGCAGCGCTTGGTCGTAACGGAAGAGATCCATGGCCGTACTGGTCACATTGCCCGAGCCTATCACGGACGAGGGATCCCGGTAGGCCTCTCGATCATAGCCGGTCCAGGTATTCACATAGCCATTGGTCATGTGCGGCTTCACGGCCTGGTCATCCTCGGTGAAGCTGTCCAACATCCCGGCGGGTTCGAAGATCTTCGTTCGCAGCAGCTCGCTGAACGGCAGCCCCCCTACGCGCTGAGCGACGAGCGCCAGGGCGGAATAGCCGAGGTTGGTGTAATGCGAGGCGCTACCCGGCTCGAACAGCAGGGGTTTGTCCATGAACAGGTCCACGAAGCGCTCCAGGGTGCGCGGCTGCTTGGCAACGATGCTGTCGAAATCGGGGATCGCATGGTAATTGGGCATTCCAGATGTGTGCGAAAGGACCTGCCGCAGGGTGATCCTCTCGGCGTCCTTGACCCGATAGGCTGGGATGTACTTCACCAGCGGATCATCCAGCGCGACCTTGCCTTCATCCACCATCTGCAGGATGAGCAAGGCGGTGAATTGCTTGCCCAAGGAGGCCAGTTTATACCTTGACCGGATGGTGTTCGGAACGTTCCACTCGCGGTTGGCGAGTCCGAAGGCTTTGTGGTAGATGACCTCACCCTGGTCACCGACGAGCACCGTGCCGCTGAAGTCGGTGCGATCCGCGATCACCTGCATAAGGCTATCGATCCGCGCAACTTGAGCGCGTGTGATCACCGGTAGAGCGAGCAGGAGGAACAGCGCTATTCGTTTCATGGACCTTCGGTCATGGTTCTGATCAAATGAAGATCCGCAACCGGCATGGGTACCATTCCCAGGTCGAGGAAGGCGCGGTGGAAGCGCGCCGCATCGAACCGCGGTCCCTGAGCTTCCACCACGCGATCGCGCAGGCGGGCAATGGCATCGGCGCCCACCTTGTAGCTGAGCGCCTGAGCGGCCCAGTTCGTAACGCGTGTCACCTCGCGGTCCGCCAGATCGGGACGACCTGGAATGTGCTGCTCCCAATAGGCTAAGGCCTGTGCGCGGGTCCAACCCATGCCGTGGATGCCAGCATCCAGCACCACGCGCACCGATCGCACGAGGTCCCATTCCCATTTGCCCAGTTCCTGTTGGGGATCACGGTAGAGTCCGAGTTCCCTTCCGAAATACTCGACATAGCAGGCCCAGCCCTCGAAATTGCCCGGATAGCTCACGTGCGAGCGGAGATCGGTCATGCCGGAAGAGCGGCGCAGAGCCGATTGGAGGTGGTGGCCCGGGATCGCCTCGTGCAGGTAGATCCACTCCAAGGCGCCGGCATCAGCGCGCCCGCCGTGGAAGTTGAACAGGAAGACGTCCGCACCGTAGGCATTGTCCTCTTGGGAGAGATAGATACCTGGCGGTGTATACGGACCGGCGGCTGGCCACTCCATGGGCACAACAGGAGGCACGTCGACCGGGCCGAGGAAGCCGGTCAGGTTGGCGCGAACGGTGCTGTCGACCCGACTGAAGGCGTTGAGGACCTCCTGCTTGTCCGTGACCCAGGCTCGATCCGGTAGGTGCGGATGCGCTGCGCGCAAGGAATCGATCATGCGGTGGCAGCGGGCGACCTCCCGTTGTCCAAAAGCGATCAATTCCTCCGGTGATAGATCCGCTCCCGTGAACCTGCGAACGAGCAGGTGGTACCAAGCCGCCGCCTCGGGTAAACCCGCCATGCCACCGACCGGCATGGGTCGCCCAGCAGCGATCCACCGGCGCTCAAGACCGATGCGTTCCAATTGATGCGCGGTCTCGAAACGGGCCAGGTCGAGCAGAAGCGACTCCTCCGCGCTGCCCTCCGCTTCGAATGGTCCGTTCAGGATCTCACGCTGTTCGGCGAAGAACGCTTCCTGTCGCATGAGCACGGAATCCTGCGGCACCGCTTCCAACCGTTCGCGGATATCGAGGTAGAACGGATCGGGGTCCAGACGAGCATAACCCTCCGTGAAGGCTTCCAGGGCAGCACCCCGGTCCTGGCCGTTCAGGGCGAAGGCGATCAACAGGCCGACCGCACTCACGCAATGCCGATATCGCTGGTCATTCGTCATGGATCCGCGTCGAGCCAATCGGCGATGATCCGGCCCACCCCGGGTTGATAGGGTCCGCTTCCCGCCACGGCAGCCTTTGGATCATCGGCCTGATGCATGCCATGGTCCGCATCGGGCACCACGTGGAAGGTGACGGATCCCGGCCGCTGTTGTTGCAGGATATCACGCAGGATCTCGTGGTCATGCCTGGCCGCGATGTAGTCCGCCTCGCCCCAGAGAAGGAGCGTGCGTCCGCGATATCCCCTCCAGGCAGCAGGGATATTGAGCGCGTACAGTTCATCGTTGTACTTCCGGGAGCGGCCATCGAAGATGCCGACCAGCTCACCACAACCGGGCTTCTTCGCTTCCACCGCTTCGGTGCTCATGCCATCCGCGAAGTACCAGGTGGCGCATTCGCAATAGTCCTTGATGAAGGTATCGGTCCGTTCGGGCTCCCAGCCGTAGGCCTCACCGATCGTCCGACGCGTCTTCAGCAGGTACTCCATGAAGTTGCTTCCGATGGTCCCGTAGGCGATGATCCGCTGTACCGGCGTGCATTGCGCCACCAAGGGTGCGAACACGCCGCCCATGCTGTGTCCGATGATGGTGATGTCCGTGCTGTCGACACCCGGTGTCCGCTTCAACGCCTTCACCATGTCCACGTACCCGAGCATCTCGTCCATCAGGCCCACCTCCGCGCAGGACTTCCCAAAGCCGGCTCCATCACCCATGCCCGGCTTCTCCAAGCGGACGCATGCATATCCTTTCCGGGCCAGATCATTCAAGAGGCGGGTCTCACTGCGGGCGGTGTCCATGGGGGTATCCAAGGAGTAGCAGGCAATGCCACCGATGAACACCACCAACGGTAGTCGTTCATCCCCCCGACCGGAAGGACGCGCCACGATGGTGCGTTGCAGACCATTGACCGTTCGCACGGCGCCATACCGCATCTCCAACCCGGCAGGCCGCTCCTCCGCCCAGGCCGTCAGCCGCGCGGTCCCCTTATGCCGCTTGCCTTGCCGCACCAGCTCGTACGCGATCGGTGTTCCAGCACGGCG
>JAKQEI010000113.1 GCA_029573495.1 Bacteroidota bacterium
GCCAGTTCGGTAGGGTCGTTGCCGCAAGCCTCGCGGAGCCGTTGGAGCATGAACCACGCGGTTTTCTGCGTGACGCCGATCTGCGCGTGAAGCTGGACGCTGCTGATGCCCTTGCGCGCGGTGACGAGCAGGTACATGGCGTAGAGCCATTTGTGCAGCGGCACCTTGGACCGCTCAAAGATGGTGCCCGTGCGGATCGTGAAATCGAGCAGACAGGCGTTGCAACGATAGAAGCCGCCCTTGCGGACGCCAATGCGCTTCGCCTCGCCGCAAGCGGGGCAGGTGGCCCCGTCAGGCCAGCGCCGCGCCTCGAAATAGACGCGGGCGCTTTCCTGATCGGGGAACATGCGGAACAGCTCGAATGTGCTGATGGTGGATTTACTCATCGCGCATCCAATCTTCCAACTCATCTTCCGCGTCAGTGGCGTAAGCACCGTGGCCCTCGCATTTTGGGCACGTGGTTTCGTAAAGACCAGACCCAAGGCGCGGCTCGCGCGTCAGTAGCCAGCCTTCGCCACGGCACCGTTCACACTCAACATCAACGATCATGCGTCGTCTCCCGGATGATAGCTTTCACCGCGGGCCAGTTCGTCGAGCGAAAGCCCGTGGTAGGTTGGGTCTTTTGGACCTACGCGTTCGTTCAGATGGTCCGCGATCCGCTTGAGGCTAATCGCGATCGACATAGCAGCCGCTTCAAGAGGCGTTTGCACATCACGGCTCTCAGGCTCGTATTTACCTTCCAATGGGTGTGGATGAGGGGTCATTGCGCCTCTCCCGATCAGGCGAAAGTGAAGTCACGTTCGCGGAACTGGTGGCCGAACCAGCGCGGGGCAGGGTTGCTGCCGGTGAGGTCAGCGAACAACGCATATTCCGCGTTGCCGTTCGCGTCGAAGCGAAAGCAACGGTCGGAAGGCTTGCGCTCATCAGTTCCGTTGTCCTCGATGAACACGCCGTTGGCGAGGGTGGAAAACTTAACGAGCATAGCAGCCTCCTCTCGGTTGGGGCGGAATTGCCCGCTGCATGAGAAGATAACTACCCGAGGAATAATCGGGAGTCAAGTATATAATTCCCTTCATGTTGCGCAGGCTGCTTTGCTGTAAGTCGCGGGTGATGACTTTGTTTTCAGCCACGTGCTTCTGATGGATCAGAACCAAGTTCCGCAGGTAGACGGCTTCGTCAAGGCTGAAGCCGATACCCATGCGTGGGTGCAGCGGTTCAGGCGTCGGGGTTTCTTGCATCGGGTTTCCCCTTCTTACGGCAGCACGCACACCCGTCCGTGTTCCATCACGTCCAGATAACAATTGATGAAGCCCAGCGTGTCGCTGATCTGATCTGCAAAGAACGGGAAGATGGCAATGATTGCCAGTCCCAGTCCTGCGCTTACAATTCCGTGTTCCATAGTCCTGTTCCTTGTGTGCAAGTTACGATCCCAGAAGCCTGTCACATGACGCAGCCTTGGGCAATGGACACATCGTCACATGGTTAGCGAAGCCTTAATCGTTGGTCAGCCACAGGTTCAGTTCGTTGAACGCGGCGCGGGTGTACAGCTTCGGTTCTTCGGTGTTCTTCGCCACTGAAGCCAGCCGGACTTCCGGCAGTATCTTCAGCACGTGGTAGACATTGGTGCCGTCCGTCCATCGCTGGCCGGTCGCAAGGTTTTCACGTCTGGATGTCCAGCGCAGAAGCCAGCGGATCATGGGTGTTCCTTTCAGTGGTGGGGTGGCTGGCCGCCCGGCGGGGAACGGGCGGCCAGCGCAGCAGGCTGCGTCAGGGCTTACGCAGGTGCCTGCTGTTTTCGTTCCGCTGCCATTTGCAGCATGGTCTTCAGGGTTGCCCGGATGTGGCCGGGTGCTGCACGCAGCAGGTCGTCAGACGATCCATGCAGCGGCAGCAGGTGCTTGTTGTTCTTCACCCACCGCTTCGCCCGGCGGACGGCATGGTCGGCAGAAGCATTCGTGATCAGCGCACCGGGCCGCACAGGTGTCACCTTCCGGTTCAGCCGCTTGGCACCGTAGATCGTCTTGTCCACGGCTTCCAGCCAGCGGGCCAGTCGCTTGTTGCCCAGTGGGCGGCGGGTCCATCCGAAGTTGCGGTAGAAGATCGGCTGCGTCAGTTCACGCAGAATCGATTCCGCAAGCGGTCGGCCAAGCTGGTCGAAGTTGTTCGGGTCGGGGATCATTGTTCCAGTCCTTCCTTCATCAGTGTCAGGGTTTCAACGGGTGAGTATCTAGCGTCCGTCAGCACGCTGTAGGTCATCATGCGCCGGACGAACTTTTCGCCGCGCTTCATGGTGACGATCAAGTTGTCGGGCCGCAGGTTGAAGCTGATGTCCACGTTGTGCCGGACTTCGAAGGTGCCGCTGTGCCACGCCAGCTTCATCAGGGCGTCCACCGTCTTCTTCTGGCTATACGTCAGGTTCATCGTTCAGTCTCCTGTTCAGGTCAGCTTCAACTGCCTGTCGTTCAGTCTTCTTCGCCTTCCGCCGCTTCCTGCCGCTGATCACTTTCTGCGGGAAGTTGGCGGCAACGCGGGCAGCTGCCTTGCGCTTGGTGGGCGGTAGGATGATGGTGAAGTCACGCTTCCCCATGATCCACCGCCTTGCCCTGCGTCCGCAGGATTTCGAATTCCCAGCGGTTCGGGTCCATCTGCTTCAGCATCGCTGCCATCTTCGTCGGCGGCACGTTCGTCGGCCACCGCTTGCCCGGCATCATCCGGCTGAAGATCATCTTCAATTCCGTCAAACGGATGGAATTCTGTGTCGCCATAGTCGGCTTCCCCTTCTTCGCTAGATGATGTCTTCGGGGTCTGGTTCAGCATCGAAGCCAAGGACTTCTTGAAGATCGTCAAACTTAGCAAGCTGCCCGTAAAGCCGCCCAAAGTTGCTGCGGCAAGTGTTAAGGTCAGGTACTGCATATCCATCGGCTGATGTCTCCCGTGTGATGACGTGTCCTGAAGGGTCCATCGTCTGCTTGTAAATCTTCCGGCGTGATCGTTTCAGCTTCCCACCCGGTTGGCCGGTGATCAGGTCGCCCAGATGCTGGATCAGCTGAAGCTGGCTGACGGGCCGGTCGTATCGGTGCCACTTCTGCATGAACTGCACGTAGTCGTCCAGCAGGTCTTGCCGCGACACAAAGTCCTTCCAGTTCGTGTCTGTGGGCAGCAGCACGCCGTCGCGCAGCTTGTTCACCCACCACTGAATCCAGCTGGGTGCACCCATCTGCCGCTGTTCGTGGAAGGCTGCGGTCTTCGGGAACTTGGTCACGTCGAACTTCGACAGGTCCAGCCCAAGCAGGAAGTGCAGCAGGCTTTCATAGCCACCGGCTTCCATCTGCCGGATGATGTCCCCGAAGTAGCTGCGGTCTTCCTTCTTGGTGTCGTTCACGTCCAGCACGAAGAACCGCCGGTCGTCCAGCGCCACCGGCACCACCCAGTCGCTGTTCGATGCCATGATCAGGTGGAGGCAGGACTTGCGCTGTTCAGCGTTGACACCCTTGTGTTCAACGATCCGCACGTCTTCGGTGATCAGGGTCTTCAGCACGCTTTCATGCTTGCGGTCGCCTGCGAAGAATGCTTCGTCCGCGAACAGCAGCACGCAGTCTTCAAGGTGTGCATTGAACTGGCCGACCAAGTGCGTCGGGTTGGTCACGTGCATGAAGTGCCGCCCGAACAGCTTTCCGAAGACCTTGGCGAAGAACGACTTGCCGGTGCCTTGTGCGCCGCGCATCACGACAGCTACGTGGCCGACTTCACCGGGCTTCTGGACTGCATTGGCCATCCACTGCACCAGATACTGGTAGCTGGCTTCATCACCGCCGCACAGGTTCTGATGCAGGTGGTTCAGGAAGTCTTCGTGCGCCGCGCCGGGCTTGGCCGCGACACCGAAGCCGCGCCAGCGGTTCATCACGGTCGGATCATCCGGCGCAGCCGGGTCGAAGATCACCCGCTTGTATTGCCGCCGGTT
Organism: Bacteroidota bacterium; assembly: GCA_029573495.1. Classification (GTDB taxonomy): domain Bacteria; phylum Bacteroidota; class Bacteroidia; order Flavobacteriales_F; family PHOS-HE28; genus PHOS-HE28. The sequence goes on from JAKQEI010000113.1 coordinate 3,962, forward strand.
CGGGTGTTCAAGCCACCACTTGCCAGCGCCCACCTTCCAGACGCCACCCTTCGGGTTCGGGATTTCAATGTGACGGTTCATGTGGGCGTTGCGGAAGTCTTCAAACGATATGAACGACAGCGCCACCCGGTTCGTCATCGGGTCGATGTATTCACTGACCACCCGGCACTTGCCGCCGAAGTTCTCCACGACAGCGAATTCCCGGTTGAACTGTTCCAGCATGGGATGGATGCTGGCTTCCTTCGCCCTGCCGATCTGCCGCTTGGCGTAGTCACGCGGGTTCGACTGGCGCAGCACGTGCGCACTGATGTCGAAGCCGGGATCGGTCAGCACCGCGAAGATCATTTCGTCTGGCACGTCACAGCGCACCAATTCGTTGACCACCCACCAGACCACTTCCGATCCACTGGGCCACTTGTTCGGATCGTCTGGATCGTGGCCCTGCACAATGATCATCTTCACGCGGTCGCCCACGTTGTCGGGCAGGTCGTCCACGTCATTCAGGCGTTGCACGTTGCCGCCGATGTCCACGTCAGCCACGTTGTTGGTGAAGCCGGTGCCGCCTGCGTCTGTGTCTGCCTTCGGCGCGGGCTTGAAGTCTTCAATGTGGAACTTCTTGTCGGACAGGTGCAGGACAGATGCCAGTGCTTGCTGGCGGCCAGCCTTCTTCTTCTTGGCGTCGGGCAGGTTGACGGTGCCCGGCAGGCGCATGATGCGGTCCACGTTGTGGCAGTCGTCCGCGTCATGGATGACTTCGATGGCCTTGTTGTACCGCTTCAGGTCTTCATAGCGGGCTTCGTCACCGTCGATTGGCTGGGCTTCCCACAGCTTCCAGAAAGCCTGCACGCCACCACCGCTGTCGATGATGCAGCTGGGCACCGGCAGTCCGCCGTGGCCTTCCATCAGCCGCTTGACGTTCCGGTCCTTTTCTTCGCGGATGTGTTCCTGCACGTCCGTCTTGTCGTCGGGGTTCAGCTTGCGCGGGTCAATGTCCACGTGCAGCCACGCCAGTGACTTCACGTTGTCGCGCTTCGCCTTCTTGTTTTCCAGCCTGATGACTGGGTTCACCATGAAGTACAGGTTGGCCAAGCCGTTCTTCGACTTGATCCACTTTTCCATGGCGTCACGTCTGCCCAGTTCGAAGGCGCGTGTCTCCACGGACTTCTTGTCTGGGGTGATGGCAGTCAGCGTCCACGGTCCGTCTGGTGCCCACCAGTCAAGGAACTCCATGGCCGCAGCTGTATCAGGGATGATGTCCGTCATGCTGTTCCTGTTTGCGTAAGCCCGATTGCTTCATTACTCCACGCAGTCGTGCTTGGCAAGCCCTGCTGGATTATTTTCTTCAGGTCTTCCGCAGTCAGTCCCTTCTTCCAGTTCATCAGCGCGATGTCTTCCATCTGCTTGCGGGTCAGGGTGTCGAACAGGTTAGCGGCCACGGCTGCATCGAAGATCAGCCATTCCATCCGCCCCACCTTCAGCAGCAGCCAGACGTTCCCACCACGGGATCGCCTGCGCTTGTGCCAGCTGCGCTGCTGCGGTGTGTACTTCGGGAACCGCACCACGGTGTCAGCCCGCTTGGGCCATTCGCGCATGTACTTCAGTTCAATCCAGCCTGCCACACACTCCACGTCCGGCGTGCCCACTCCGGTGATGTTCTCCACCGGGTGGGCATCCAGCTGGCGCAGGTACTGCACCACCTTCTTGCGGGCATCGGCTTCAGCTGCCATCAGAACGGAACACCTTCGAAGTGTTCCATCCATGACAGCCCGGCTTCGGCAGCCATTTCACGCGCCAGCTTGTGGCTGTCGTCCCAGCGCAGGGTGTCTGGCGGCGGACAAACGATTCGGATGATGCCACGCTGAATCATCATCTTCATGCAGTTGTGGCAGGGTGCCATGGTCATGTAGGCGGTGCAGCCTTCCAAGTCAGCCACCGCGTTGGCCATGGCGTTTTCTTCTGCATGTATCACGTATTGATACTTCACAGGACGATTCTGCCAGCGGTCCGTTGTATCATGGATGCGCTGCGGGAAGCCGTTATAGCCGGTCGCCACAATCCGGTTCTTCTGGTTCACGATCACGCAGCCCACGCGGGTGGACGGGTCTTTCGATGGCTTGGCCGCCTGCTTGGCGTGTTCCATCCAGTGGTGATCCCAGCCGATCCAGTCGTCGCGGCGCGGCTGCTTCTGCCCGTTGTGTTCAGCCATAGGCGTGATCCTTCACAGGCGTCAGGTCTGGCGACAGACGCACCTTCATGGCGCAGTAGCGGACGGGTCCGGTCTTGCGGCACTGATACAGGAACAGCTTGCCTTCCAGCGCCAGCTGGAAAGCGGCGTTCGCCAGTTCGTGCACGGACTTCATCCCCTTGCGGGAATTGGCCAGCGCATCGAACCCTTCGCGCTTGTCGATGTGATACTGCACGGTGCTTCCATCCTTGGCGGATCGGAACCAGTCGTGCAGATCGGACACATTCGTCACAGTCTTCATTGCTTTTCCTTACTTTGCTTCGCCCCAGCTGGGGCCGATTTCCACATCCACCTTAGACGGAACCTTCAGCGGCACACAGGTCCGCATGATTTCCGCCGCCGCTTCACCTTCAGCGCGATCCTTCACACTGAAGGCCAGTTCGTCGTGAACTTGCAGCAGCAGCTTGAAGCCAGCCTTGTCGGCTTCCACCAGCGCCTTCTTCGTCTGGTCGGCACTGGAACCTTGGATCAGCCGGTTCAGCGCCTTGTGCGTCCAGTCGAAGCTGCCGTCACGCTTTTCAGGGAACCGGCAGCGCCGTCCCAAGATCGTCGTGATGTAGCCACGCTTGGCGGCCACCTTGCTGCACTTCTTCGCCAGCTTCTTCACGAAGGGAAGTTCGCTGTCGAACTTGTCCAGCAGCCGCTGCCCTTCTTCACCAGCCACTTCGAACACGCGACCGTTCTCCACCGTGGGCCGGGCACGCATGGCGTCTTCGTAGTCTTCGAAGTATTGCGCCGGGGTGCCGTAGTCACCGAACACAGCCCACCGCGTCGGCAGGCCAAGTTCGTCGCACAGCTTCGCGCCGCCCATGCCATAGCACAGCCCAAGGAAGATGGCCTTGGCCGCGCCGCGTGCCTTCTTGAATTCGTCCTTGCCCGCCCTTTCCAGATAGTCGCTGCCGTTGATCAGCCGCGTCATCATGTCGTGGTGGTCGGTGTTCGGATCGTCACGATACTGCTGGCCAGCTTCGCGTGCCTTGGGAAGTCGCATGGCTTCGGCGTAGTGGATCGTCATGCGCGGTTCTTGCTGGCTGTAGTCATTGGCAGCCCACAGGTCGCCTTCTTCTGGCAGGTAGATGGAACGCCAGCGGCCAGCGAAGTCCTGCCGCGCCGGTTGCTGCTGCATGTTCGGCGTCTCACTGGACAGCCTGCCCGGACCAGCGCCAGCCAGATCGCCGTTGTCCTTCTCCCGGCGCAGCTGGTTGAAGGTGCAGTGGATGCGCCCGTTGATCATGTGGCGGCGCACGCTTTCCACGAAGGTGCCGCGCAGCTTGTTCACCTGCCGTGCCCGGAACAGCGCCTGCGCCACCGGATGGTCGATGCCTTCCAGATAGTCCTTGGTCACAGACACGGAACCGCTGCCGGTTGACATCAGGCTGACGCCAATGTCCAGCAGGGCCGGTGCCAGTGCGTCGGCGTTCATGACGTTGCCGACACCGATGTCCACGCCGGTCTGCCGCTTCACAAGTTCCAGCATGTCGGCTTCTTCGGTCAGTGCCCAGTCAGCGATCTGGTCCAGCCGGTCTTCATCCACACGCACGCCGTTGCGCCGCATCTTCACCAGCACCGGCAGCACTTCCGATTCAAGGTTGAAGATTTGCCACAAGTCCTGCTTGTCGATTTCCACTTCCTGCTTGCGCAGAACTCGCAGTGGCCGGTCCACGTCACCTTCTGCATAGTGTCCGACATACTTGGCGGGCAGCAGGTGCATGTCCGTCTTGGCGTTGATGCCGAAGGCAGCCGCCGCTTCACGCAGCAGCTGTTCGTCCTTCTTGGGCACTCCCCAGCGTTCGCACAGGTGGTCCAGACTGTAGCGGTCGTGCATTTCATTGATCAGCGGATCGGCCACCTGCACGTCCCTGAACGCCTTCACTTCAGGGAAGGTGCAACCGTTCTCCATCAGGTAGTCAAGATCGTAGGGAAGGTACGCGCCGACCACTTCACCCTTGAAGTGCTTGCACTGGTGGCGGACGTACTCCCAGACCTTGGCCGGGTCCATGTTGCCTTCGATGTGGCCCACCGGCAGGTAGTGGCGCGGTCCGTCTTCGATCCCGAAGGCCACACCAATCACCTTGCCACCACGGCGCACACCGATCCCCATTTCCTTCAAGCCGGGGTCGCGGGTTTCAACATCAAGCGCCACCCGCTTTGCACCAGACCAGTCGGGAAGGTCGGACAAAGCGGGTGGCACCCACCGGCTGTCCGGCAGGAACATG
>JAKQEI010000122.1 GCA_029573495.1 Bacteroidota bacterium
GCAGGGCTCGATGCCAACCTGTTCGGCATCGCGGCGAGCACCCTTTGTTTCATCACCGTGGCCCGTCTCGCACCGGTCGCGCGAACATCCCCTTGAATGCAGCTCATCACCAGCGACCCACACACCGGACCACATTCCCGATTCGACCAGGAGCGCATCGCCCGGTTCCTGGAGGACCACCTCGATCAGTACGGTGATCGCCGCGAGGACATCCTGAAGTGCCTGGACTACGCCTTCGATCCGAAGCGAGGTGGCTTCGTGGTGAGCGCGGTGGAAGGCGAGGAGATCCAGGGTGCCGTGGTCGTGAACGAGACCGGCATGAGCGGCTACATTCCGGAGAACATCCTCGTGTACATCGCGGTGGACCGTTCGTCGCGGGGCAAAGGGGTGGGCAGGCGATTGATGCAGGCCGCGCTCGACAAGGCCAGGGGATCCATCGCACTGCATGTGGAACCGGATAATCCCGCCCGCAAGCTTTACGAAGCGCTCGGCTTCACGAACAAGTACCTTGAAATGCGACTGCACCGATGATCGATCAGGAACGAACGAGCCAGGTGAGCGAAGGACTGCTTCGCAAGTTGGTGTACCTGCGCCGCGAATTGCACGCGCACCCGGAAACGGCGATGGAAGAGGAGTGGACCTCACAACGCATCGCCCGCTACTTGGAAGTGCTTGAACCCGATGTGCTGCTCACCAAGGTGGGCGGCACCGGCATCCTCGCGCGCTTCGATGGATCCAAGGCCGGTCCGGACCTGCTCTTCCGCTGCGAACTCGACGCCCTGCCCATCGAGGAGGAGAACACCTTCCAGCATCGCTCCACCGTGGAAGGTCGATCACACAAATGCGGACACGATGGGCATATGACTGTCCTCTGTGGCCTGGCCGAACGCCTCGCCGCCGATCGTCCGAAGCAAGGCAGGGTCTGGCTGTTGTTCCAACCCGCCGAAGAGAACGGCATGGGCGCGAAAGCGGTCCTGGCCGATCCTCGGGTGGCGGATCTGCGTTTCGACCGTGTGTTCGCGCTGCACAACCTGCCCGGCGTGCCACAGGGCACC